>NZ_JAUBRJ010000030.1:76434-85800 GCF_036701805.1 Microcoleus sp. N3A4 | reverse complement strand
ACCCAGTAATCACTTCAGGGTTGAATTTTTAAAATTTATAACCATCAATTCTATTTAAAGACCTGCGGAATGTGGGTAACAACTACCAAATAACATCAGCTTACAGCCAATGACCGTGACTGATGACTCTTGACTAACAAATATCGATCGCCATCAATTAACTATTTCCTTGACAACTTTTATAAAATCTGATATATTATCCATCTCGGACATATCAAAAAACAGCGCGCAAGTCTTCTCCAACATTTTTGTAACAGCCGGAACAATATCCCCTTTAAAACTTCTAAGCAATCAAACTAACTAAGTTATGCTAGCGGAGCATATAAAAACGTTTTTGTCAATATTCAATTTAGGTGCCAGTTAGGGGCGATCGACTCTCATCCGCATCCCAAAAAGATCGATCGCTGCTGCGGTTGGTTTGTGCTATGAATTTGATGTGCGTGTACCAGGAGAATTTGATCGTGGAATTTTATAAAGAACCGAAACACCAGATAGTTTTTGCAGATTCACAAGTTAAAGATTGCGAAAGTTTAACAGAAACGGCCAATCCCGATACAGAAATTGTTATTCTGAAAGCCGATCGCGACGGCATCGAGCAAATCGCCGAAACACTTAAACAGCGGAAAAACATTGCAGCCGTCCACATTTTATCTCACGGCGCAGCAGCCAGCTTGCAAATCGGCGCAACAGAACTTAATCTCAGCAACATTGAAAGCTACCGCGATTATTTAGAAAAATGGTTTGCTTTGCCAACAGCCGAGGCAAACTCGAACTCTCCAATTACAGCTAAACCCGAAATTCTGCTTTACGGGTGCAACGTCGCCGCCACAGAAGCAGGTGTCGCCTTCGTCCAAAGGCTGAGCCAGCTCACGGGGGCAAATATTGCCGCTTCAGACAACTTGACCGGTAGTGCGGCACTCGGTGGAGACTGGGTGCTGGAAGTGACTGCGGGCAACATAGAAACACCTTTAGCATTTTCTGCCGAGGCGAGAGAGGCTTATAGCGGAGTATTAGGAACCTTTACGGCTACTGACTTTACCAGTCTCAACAACGCCATCCTTTTTGCTAATGTCCTGACCGATGTTGATGATATCAACATCACTGGTCCTATCACCTTCAGTCCCGGACAAGTTCTGCCTGTAATTACTAACCCTGTTAACTTTGTTGGCAGCACTACAACTGGGATTACCATCAACGGCGGTGGTAATAGCCGACTATTTTTCGTGGACACCACTGCCACAGTCACCTTATCTAACCTCACACTTCAAAATGGAGTGGCAACTGGCCAAGCGGGCACCGGCGGTGGTGGTGGCGCTGCTGGCTTAGGTGGCGCACTTTTTGTCAACAAGGGTACTGTCAAAATTGACAGCGTTACCTTTGCTAGCAATAAAGCAACAGGTGGTGCAGGTGCAGCCGGAAACGGTGGCGCTGGTGGCAACAGCGACTTAAGCACTGGTAGCGTAGGCGGTACCCCTGGTGCGGCCGGGGCTGGTGGTCTTGGTGGTACTCCTAATGGCACCGGTGGTGATGGTGGCACCGCTGGTGGTGGTAGCTCAGGCTTCCCTGGTGGCGCTGGTGGCATTGGTGGCATTGGTGGTACTGGTGGAGCCACCAACGGCGCTGGAGGCAATGGTAGTGTTGGTGGTACTGGCGGTACTGGAATCTTCGGTGGTGGCGGTGGTGCTGGCGGTATAGGTGGTGCTGGCGGCCCTGGTGTTGGTACTGGTAACGGTGGTAATGGCGCGATCGGTGGTGCTGGTGGTGCTGGTGGTATCGGTGGCGGTGGCGGCCCCGGTGGCCTTGGTGGTGCTGCTGGTACTGGTACTGTTGCTGGTGCTGCGGGTACTGTTGGTGTTGGTGGTGCTGGTGGCTTTGGTGGCGGCGGCGGTGCTGGAAGCACTGGTGGTGCTAGTGGCGGTGGCGGTGCTGGTGCCGGCGGTACTACTGGCGGTGGCGGTGGATCGGGTCTAGGTGGTGCTATTTTCCTCAATACAGGCAGCATCTTAACTGTGAGCAACAGCACCTTTAGCGCGAATACAGCGACAGGTGGTGCCGCTGGAGGAAACGGTACTGCCGGTCAGGGCTTAGGTGGCGCGATTTTTGTCAACACAGGTGCTACAGCTAACCTAGCTAATACGACCATTACCCTCAACACTGCCAACACCAATAACGGCGGTGTTTCCTACGCTGGGACTGTCAATGCCAACAACACAATCATCTCTGGCAATACTGGCGGTGCTAATCCTGACATTACAGCTAACGTCGTATCAAGTGGTGCCACCAACTTAATTGGCGGTGCGGCCTTACTTGGCCCCCTGCAAAATAATGGCGGTGTTGTTTCAACCCACGCCTTACTTCTTGGCAGCCCCGCGATCAATACTGGCAACGCAGCCACCGCCCTCAACGCAATAACTGGTGCGGCTCTTACTGCAGACCAACGCGGCACTCAGTTCGGTCAGCCCTATGCACGCACTGTCAACGGCGCTGCTGACATTGGCGCTTACGAATACGGCCCCACTGTCACGGGTCAGAAATTTAACGACAGCGACGGCAATGGCACTAAAGACGGGACTGATGCCACCGCCACAACTCCAGCGCAAAACTTTGTTATCTATGTAGACAACAACAACAACAACGCGCCGGACGCCACTGAAAAGCAGGCTACCGTTGCGATCGGCGGTACCTACACCCTTCCCGACACCAAGACTAACAGCCCGATTAAGGAAGTGGCAGTAACAGGTTGGCAGCAAACTCTTCCCGCTACAGGCGCAACTCCCTACAGCACAGGTGTTGCTGACGCTGCTACGGGCCGAGACTTCGGCAACTTCAAACTGACATCGATCGCGGGCAAAACCTACACCGATATTGCGGGGAACGCCGTCTTAGATCCCACCGACACTACACTAAACGGCATCACCGTTAACTTATACAAAGACACCAATGCCAACGGCACGCTGGAAGTCGGCACAGATACTGTTGTCGGCACGGCGCAAACCACTGCGGGAGCCGGAGATTACACATTCTCGGATATCGGCCCCGGCAAATATTTGATACAAGCCACGGCCCCAGCCAATTCCAGCATCTCTTTTCCCGCTGCCGCAATTCCCGTTACCGCCCAAAGCGGTACTGCCGTTACCGGTCAAAACTTCGGCATTTTCCAAAACATCACCGTCAGCGGCACCAAATTCACCGACCTCACAGGCAACGGGTTCACTGCTGACGACACGCCCCTCAACGGTACTACCGTTCGCTTGTTGAAGGATACTAACAATAACAGCACTTTAGATAGCGGCGACACCGAAGTCGCCAGTCAAGTTACCGGAACAGCGCCTGCGGCTGCTGGCACTTATAGCTTTACCAGCGTCGGCAGCGGTCGTTACTTTGTGAGAGAAGATGTACCGACAGGTTTCTCACAAACCGCCGGCCCGGCTTCTTATACAATTAACGCCGTTAGCGGCACCCCGATTACGGGTCAAAACTTCGGCAACTTCCAGTTCGGCAAAATCGGCGGGATCAAATTTAACGACCTCAACAAAAATGGCACCCAAGATTTGCCAGCAGAAGAACCGCTAGGAGGCTGGACAATCTACCTGGATGCCAACAACAGCGGCAGCCAAGATGCACTACCAGCCGAAACTGGCACCAACGCCGCCGTCACCGATGCCGCCGGTAAGTATCAGTTCACCAACCTGCCAGCCGGCACTTATACAGTGCGGGAAGTGCCACAAACTGGCTGGACGCAAACTGTGCCCCCCGTCAACCCAGCCACGCCAACCCTTTCAGGCGCGTTTACGATCGCCGTCACCAGCGGCACCGACTCCCAAAACAACAACTTCGGCAACTTCAAGCCCAACTCGATTAGTGGTCTGAAGTTCAATGACCTCAACACAAATGGCATCCAAGATGCGCCAGCAGAAACAGGACTACCCAACTGGCAATTCTTCCTCGATACCAACGATAACGGTACTCTCGACACTGGGGAACCGAACACCCTCACCGATGCCGCCGGCAACTACAAATTCCTCGATTTGTCAGCCGGAACCTATAAGGTGCGGGAAGTCTTGCAGCCTACTTGGACGCAAACTACCTCCGACCCGGCGGACATCACTGTCACCAGCGGTCAAGACATCGCTAATATAAACTTCGGCAACTTTCAGTCGAGCACCATCAGCGGTCAAAAATTCAATGACCTCAACAACAACGGCGTTAAGGATGCCGGAGAATTGGGGCTAGGTAACTGGCAAATATTCCTCGACAGTATCACTCCGGATGGATTGTTTCAGCAGGGCGAACCCACTACCATCACCGATGCCACAGGCAACTACACTCTCAAGGACATACCCGCAGGTACTTTCCAGATCAGGGAAGTCCAGCAAAACGGCTGGACGCAGACGACCCCCAACCCCGCCCCCGTTACGGTAGCAGGTGGAGATAACATCACGGGCATTGACTTCGGCAACTTTCTGCCCCAACCGGGTACGATCCGAGGTCTGAAGTTCCGAGACAGCAACAACAACGGCACTCAGGATGCTGGAGAACCGGGTTTACCCAATTTCCAAATTCAGTTAACCAATGTCGTAACTGGAACTGCTCCTGCTCCTGTTACTACTACCACAGACAACAGCGGCAACTACCTGTTCGCGAACCTAACGCCGGGAACCTACCGCGTCCGGGAAGTCAACCAAACTGGGTTTACCCAAAGCACCGCCGACCCCGCCGACATCCTCCTGACTTCGGGCGCTATTGTCAGCGGCATCAACTTCGGGAACTTCCCGACGCCTGCACCGACGCCGACGCCGACACCGACGCCGACGCCGACACCGCCTGGAACGACACCGACGCCTGCACCGACGCCGACACCGACGCCTGCACCGACGCCTGCACCGACGCCTGCACCGACGCCTGCACCGACGCCTGCACCGACGCCGACTCCGAGTCCAACTCCAGAACCGACTCCGAGTCCAACTCCAGAACCGACTCCAACTCCCACCCCACAAACGACAGATTTGGTTTGCCCTGAGAATTTCCCCAGGATTGTCGCTCCCAATCTGCCCTCCATTCCTTCAGCGGGTAATGTGATAAACGGCCCTAACGGCGACGATACGATCGTGGGTAGTGCTGGCAGTGACTCTATCTTCGGATTGGGCGGCAACGATTTGATCTTTGGCCTGCAGGGTGGCGACTATATCAATGGCAATACGGGCAACGATAATGTCTACGGAGGCATCGATAACGATACTCTCTTCGGCGGCAAAGGGTTTGACCTGATTTTTGGCGATCGCGCTAACGATACGATTTATGGCAATCGCGACAACGACTCTCTTTCTGGCGACGAAGGCAATGACGTATTGTACGGCGGCAAAGGCGAGGACGTAATTTTAGGAGGAGGCGGCGACGACTTGCTAATTGGCGATCTAGGCAATGACACTCTCTGCGGCCGCGACGGTAACAATACCTTAATTGGCGGCAGCGGGGATGATGTGCTCTTTGGTGATATCGGCGATAACTTGCTCTTTGGCGGCCTTGGTAGCGATACTCTTGTCGGCGGCGGCAGGAATGGCTTTGTCTTGGAAGCGGGCGGGGGAATTGACACCATTTTCAACTTCACGGAAGGAGTTGATGAGCTCGTGTTGGTGGGAGGCTTGGACTTCAATCAACTGTCATTCATCGAAACTAATGGCTCAACTGCGATCGCGAACGTTAGCACCAAGGAGATTTTGGCTGTAGTGGCGGGCGTGCTGCCCAGCCAGTTATCGGCTCAGAATTTTAGCTTCCTGGTTTAGTCGGCAGATAAAACTAACTCGGCAGTTAAAACCGCTGCATAGGGTCAAACTCTCGTCCCAAGAGAGAGGGACTACCCGAAAGCTGAGCCTCGAAGCATGGGTTTCGAGGCTCAGCCAAATAAGGGGAACGAATTCCGTTCCCCTTCTTCGGTCAAATTTGTTCGAGATACTCCAGCAAATCGGCCATTTCTTGCGGACTCGGCTGAAACTGCGGCATTGGTGGGGTTTGCCCGCTGGTGACTTGCCGGATCAGATCGAATTCGGATTTGCGCTCGGACACTCCGTGCAAGTTGGGCCCGACTTGACTGTCTGAAACGGATATGTGACACCCCGCACAGTTCATTTGAAAGATGGCGGAACCCTGAAACGGGTTGCCCGTGAGGGACAGTACGCTTTTGACGTAAGGATCGGCGACTTGAAACTGACGAATTGCGATCGTCGCCAAGATGGTGGCAAGCAATACCGCTAGCGCAAATATGGCCAGTCGCTCGATCGGGTTTTTAATTTCATTCCTGGCAAGTTGGTTATTCAAAGGAGTTCAATTAAAAATAGTATCTACAAGAAAATTTATTTCTCATAACATAGCTTAATCGTTCGCAGCGGGGAGAGCAAGCTCTGAGACACCCGGAAGGGCGTTTTTTGGAAATTTCATCTGTGTAAGTCCTGGTAATATTAAAAATAGGTTGTTAAATCTTAACGTTAAGGAGCTCTCATGGTAGAACCGCTGCTTTCAGGTATTGTTCTGGGTCTGATCTTTGTTACTCTGGCGGGGCTATTTTTTGCTGCTTATCAGCAGTACAAGCGCGGCGATCAGTTGGGTATTAACAAGTAAAAGGGGCCTACAGTCCCTCACTCAGGCTGTCAGGGGGAGTGGGAATTGGGAATTGGGCATGGGGAATTGGGCATGGGGCATGGGGCATGGGGCATTGGTCATTAAATCGGCCTACTGACTTCTTCCCTCTTCCTTTTTCCCTTTTCCTTCTTCCCTCTTCCCTCTTCCTTCTTCCATCCGTTACATCCGTTACCGAATCCGTTGCCGAACTTCCCTCTTCCTTCTTCCCTCCGTTACATCCGTTACATCTTGTACAGTGCTCGTTGCCGAACTTCCTTCGTTAAAGATATCGATCGAGAATAGCAGCAGTTTCCAGGCCTGTTTTTTCCCAGCTAAATTGTTTTGCTCTGACCAAACCGAGATCCCGCAAGTGCGATCGAACTTTGGCATCGACTGCAAGCTGGTGCATAGCAGAAGCAATTTTCTCGACGCTGTAGGGGTTGACTAACAATGCTGCACCCCCCGCCACTTCTGGCATTGAAGACAGGTTAGAAGTGATAACAGGAGTGCCGCAGGCCATTGCTTCGAGTACGGGGAGGCCGAATCCTTCCCAAAGACTGGGAAAAACTAGGGCGATCGCCCGGTTGATGACTTTGGGCAAGTCAGTCGCGGGGAGGTAATCTAGAAATTTTACTCGATCGACCAATCCCAATTCTTGAACCTGCGCTTTCAGCAGCGGTGTATAGCGTTTGTCTTCCGAACCTGCTATCCACAATTCGTACTCGGAATTAGGAGGCAAAGCAGCAAATGCTGCTACAACTCGCTGCAAGTTTTTATAAGGATTGTGGCGGCCGATATAAAGAAAATAATTGCTGGTTGGCAAGTCTAAAAAACGAAAAAAATTGCTATCGAATCCGGGGAAAATTGGCGTAATTAAATTAGTAGGAATCTTGCAAAAATTAGCGATATCTTTGGCAGTAGATTCAGAGTCGCAAATGACGTGTTGAGCCTGCCGCAGCACTTGGGGAATGTAGTAGCGGTGGTAAGGTGTCAGAGGATCGAAGCGGCGGGGAAATCGCAGCGCTATCAAGTCATGTACTGTAATTATATAGCGGCAACCTGCAAATAGAGGAGCTTCGGGAATTGGGGAAAATAACAGGTTAGATTTTAGCTGTTTGTAAATTTTGGGGAGTTGGGTTTGTGTCCACAGCAATCGGTTGATGTGTCCTTTGGTTCCTTGTTCTGGTGTTAGGTTTGGGGGGATTTGGTAGCAGTTGTTATTGGGTAAATTTTCGGCTGTTAGTAATGTTGGGTTGAGGGCTTTTAGGTGGGGAAATAGGTTTTTGGCGTAGATGGCTAAGCCGGTTGGTTTGGAAATTAGGAAAGAGAGGTTGATGAGCAGGTTGGATTGGGGATTGGGCATGGGATAATATGTAGATTGCGGTTTTTGGTGGAATTTTTTTTATTTAACCGCAGAGGGCGCAGAGGACGCAGAGAGGAGAAAGGAAGAGAGGGAAGATTTAAAGGTATTGTTGTAAGATGTTGGCGGTTGCTGTTCCGGTTTTGTTCCAGCTAAATTGAGACGATCTGGCTAAACTAGCAGTTTTTAAGTTCGATCGCACTTTTGAATCTGTGGCTAGTGTTTGCATGGCTTCGGCTATTTCTCCGACGCTGTAAGGATTGACTAATAATGCGGCATCTCCGGCTACTTCTGGCATTGATGACAGGTTGGATGCGATGACGGGTGTGCCGCAAGCCATTGCTTCTAAAATTGGTAAGCCGAATCCTTCCCAAAGTGTAGGAAAAACTAGGGCGATCGCCTGATTCATCAGTACGGGCAATTGAGAATAGGGAACGTAACCGAGAAACTTTACCAAAGATTGTAAACCCAATTGTTCAACTTGTGCTGTCAACTGCGGCGTGTAGGCATTGGGAGGCCCAGCTAGCCACAATTCGCAATTTGCGCGATCGGGCAAACTCGCAAATGCAGCAATTAATCTTTCTAAGTTTTTGTAAGGATCGTGTCTGCCGGTATAAAGAAAATAATTTTTGGTTGGCAAGTCGAGATATCTAAAATTAATATTATCGCAAGCTAGGGGAATTGCGGTCATCTTTTTAGGCGGAATTTGGAAAAAGTTAGCAACATCTGCCGCCGTTGCTTGAGAATCGCAAATAATGTGTTCTGCTTGTCGCAAAACCTGCGGTATGTAGTAGCGAAAATAAGCTGTTAAGCGAGAAAACCGTTGGGGAAACCGCAAAGGAATCAAATCGTGAACTGTGACGATGTAGCGACATCTGGAATACAAAGGTGCTTCTGGAATTGGAGAAAATATCAGGGTTGATTGCAATTTTTTGTAAATTTTAGGTAACTCAAACTGAGTCCACAGCAGCCTATTAACTTGTCCTTTCGGGCCGCGATTCGGTGTCAGAGTTTCGGGAATTTGATAGCAAGTATAATTTTCAATTTGCTGGGAAACAAGTAATGTTGGTTTTAGCTGTTGCAGTTGCGGGAAAAGATTGGCGGCGTAAGTCCCGATTCCCGTTGGTTCGGGTGTTAAAAAGGATAAATTGATTAACAGTGAATTAGACATGATTTTATGGAACAGAATTTCTCCCAATTGTAGGGGCGGGTTTTACCAACAATAATTGCCTAAAACCCATAATCTCCTAAACCCGCCCCACCCAACTAACCATCAAAATGTACATTATTATTGATACTGTCGGGTGCGTCGCCATCAACAATCCACTTGGGAAGCAAAATCTCGCAGCGACGCACCATACAAGGCGCGGGTTTATACCGTCGGGTGCGTC
>NZ_JAUBRJ010000030.1:0-76334 GCF_036701805.1 Microcoleus sp. N3A4 | reverse complement strand
CAACAATCCACTTGGGAAGCAAAATCTCGCAGCGACGCACCATACAAGGCGCGGGTTTATACCGTCGGGTGCGTCGCTATCAACAATCCACTTGGGAAGCAAAATCTCGCAGCGACGCACCATACAAGGCGCGGGTTTATACCGTCGGGTGCGTCGCTATCAACCATCTACTTGGGAAGCAAAATCTCGCAGCGACGCACCCTACAAAGCGCGGATTTATATACATTTTTGGCGATGTTAAATCTTACACTTTATCCGCGATCGCTCTCGAGCATTTGAGCTATATCGGCAGGATTTGGCAGCCGAATTGTAGCATATTCTTGGTGAATAATCTCAAAAAAACTCTTGACTTTTTTATCGAAACGTGCAAGTCTAAAGTTCTGACTGCGCTGCTGTGCACCAGCTTGAAGTTCTGCTAGCAAATCTGGATTAACAATTAGTTGATGTGAATGCTGGCTAAGTTCCTCAACGGTATTGAACAAAAAGCCCGATCGCCCGTGTTCGACAATTTCCGGTTGGCCGCCGCCGTTGAAAACGATCGGAGCACAACTATTTTGCATGGCTTCGACAGTCGCCATCCCGAAATGCTCGAATCTTTGAGGATTGACTTCACCCAAACCGCAGCCGTGCCAAAATATGCTCGCTCTAGCATAAAGCGATTTTACCTCATCGAAGTCAGCATTGACTTTTAGCTCGATCGCCCTTGAATCTTGCTTCAATAAATTCTGAACAGTCTTTAAATAAGGATTTTTCGGAATACTGCTGCCGGCTAAAATTAGCCGCCATCCTTGAAATTCTTGGGGATAATCTGCTAACAAACTGCGGAAAGCTTTAATTAGTTCAATTTGCTTTTTTGTTCCCCCAGCTTCAAACTGTCCCACAGCCAAAATTATGTTTTCTTTCGGCACTTTAACTGTTGCCATTTCCACGGGCGGATAAAGCAGAAAAGTTGGCTTTAGGTTCCAGCGTTTCTCCAACCACTTGACTGTAAATTGACTGTTGGCAATAATGAAAGTGTAGTCATCGACTGCAAAGTGACGGTTGCGGAAAGTATTGGGAAAGTGGCAGAAAAATATTGAGATTGGCGACAGCGGTTTAACTTTTTCCAGTTGGTTTGCGTTGATAAAAATATCGTAGTTTTTGCTTTCTCGGGCAATTTCATCAAAGGGATTTTCCACATCCTCCACGATGATGCTGGAATCGATGCACTGCATTCCGCGTTTCTCGTAAAACGCCAAGGGCATAATTTTAATTTTGCACTCTGAAAGGTTGAGTCCGTACCACGATTCTAAGTCGGAAATAGCAACTGGTTTGTTGGCGATAAAAGTAATGTCGAATTCATTTTGTAGCAGCGAGGCGAGGGTAGCGACGTATTTTTGACCGCCGCCGATAAAATGCAGTCCGTGATCGTAAATGGCGATCGACATTTTGCGATCGCCCCGAACCACCTGCAACCGAGATAAAATGCGATCGACCTTCATCCGACTGTAAATCACAGCCAACTTTTCCGACAACTGCGGGATTACAGTTTCGATGATTTCCGGTTTCTGATAATCTAAAAGTTTTTTAATCGCTACAAATAAACTCTCGAACAGCAAATCGTACTGCTTGTTAGTAAAAAAATCCGAAGTGTGAATTGCTTTGACTAATTGCAAAGGTTCGTGTTTTGCCAAATACAAAAACCGATTGCGGTTGCAGAAATACTCGGTAAGTTTGCTTCCTTTACTCGAACCCCGATACTCGTGATGGGCGATCGCTGCGGGAGTATAAAGCATTTTCCAACCGCGTTTGTGGCAGCGTTTGGCAAACTCTACATCTTCAAAGTACATCACAAAATCTTCATCTATCGGCCCCACATCTTCGAGACATTCCCTGCGGAAAAGCACCGCCGCCCAACAAAGCCCTTCGACTTCCCGTTCTGTATCGTACTGTCCAGAATCTTTTTCGCCAAAGCCGACATCTTGCCAATAAAAATTAGGTAATTGCTGAATACCTGCGCTGTTAATTCGCCCGTCTTTAAACAGCAATTTGCCGCTAGTCGCACCTACTTTCTTATTAGTTTCTAGAATTGTGACAAGTATATCTAACCAGCGATTGTCAAGGGTAGCATCATTATTTAGAAAGGCGATATATTGCCCTTTCGCTTCGCTGATGCCGAGGTTGAGGGCTTTAGCAAAGTTGTTGGCGGAATTGACAAAAATGCGGACTTTTGGAAATAGTTCGCGCAGGGAATTAACGGAATCGTCTTGAGAACAATTATCAATTACAATTAAATCTAGTTGCTGTTCGGGATACGCAAGTTTTTGTAGAGATTTTAAGCAATCTTTCGTGTGGCGCAGACCGTTATAGTTGACTATAATTAACGAGCATATTGGCAGTACAATCATTCGATTTTAGATTTTAGATTTTAGATTTTAGATTGAGTAATTTAAGGATTGAAGGATTGAAGAATTTTCGATTTGGGATTGAAGAATTGAGGAGTTTTCGCTTTGGAATTTGGGATTTTAGATTGAGGAATTGAATAGTTTTTGATTTTTGATTGAAGCATTGAAGAATTGCTCTCGCGAATAAATCTGGGGCCTTGTGACCAAATTATTTTGGGTCATCTTTGATGCTTTATTGTTGTCGATCGAGCAATTGAGCGGTAATCTTCTCTAAAATAGCAGTATGTTTCTGCTGGACTGCTTTAATTTGCTCTATTTCCGACTGAAAAGTTGCGATCGCATTTTGTTGAGTCTCAAGCTGTGCTGTAACTTCGGGAGATCCGCTGCTGAACTCGGATTGAATTTTTTTCTCTAGAGTTTGTTGATTTTCTTGCAATTTTTGCAATTGAATGCTCAATGTTTGAACGACGCGGGTATTCGCAAAATTGTAAATTACTTGTCGTTCGAGTACGGGTCTGAGCAATTTTCGGACTATTTTCCTAACGGCGATGACTGCGGAACCCAGCCGCCTTTGGTAAGAGGTAATGGGGATGTTATAAATGTCGAAACCCGCCTTTAAAAGGGCGATGTCTTCGTCATCTTCATCTCGGGCGTGAAGCGAAGCTATCCCGAAGGGAATCGCACTATTTTCTCTTCCAGACAGCGGCGGCTCAGCGATACCAATTCGCGGCTCCAAAGTTTGTCGCAATTTATCTATGATTTGTTGAGTTGGTATTTCTTCGTACTGCAAACTTTCTTCTCCTTTGGATAACTTAGTATGACTTATTATGGAACAGGCATCTTGGCTATTTCAATCCTTGTAACTAATTGTGAACAGGCATCTTTGCTGTGTGAATAATTGTAATTAATTGTGGAACAGGCCGGAAAGCCTGTTCGAGGGCGGGCAGGATGCCCAACCCCTACTCCCCACAAGAAAATTTATCTCTTGTTACATCAAGATTATTGCTTCCGATATTAGCAATATCTCAATTTAAGCTAACTCAATTTGACTGTCATCACCAATCATAAACCGCAGAGCTTTTGGACGAGCCGGTGCATTGGTGAGTTGAGCTCGCTGCCCGATCACGCTGTCAACAATTCGCTGGTGAATGCCAACTATTTTCGCCCCTTGCAATATGACGCTGTGTTCGATATCTGCATCAATCATCGTCACGCGATCGGCAATACTGCTGTAAGGCCCGATAAAGCAATTTTCAATGCGGCAATTTTCCCCAATTACCACTGGCCCGCGAACCGTAGAATTAATTACCTCCGTTCCTTCCCCTATTTGCACTCGCCCGATAATTTGACTTTTTGCGTCTACTTTTAAGTCAGTTGAAGCTACGATACGGCTATCTAAAATGATTTGGTTTGCACTCAGCAAATCGTCTTTTTTTCCCGTATCCAGCCACCAACCCTCTAAATTGCAGGCTTCTACGTGTTTTTCCTGATTGATGAGCTGTTGAATGGCATCGGTAATTTCGAGTTCGCCCCGGGGCGAAGGTTGAATTTGATCGATCGCCTCGTGGATAGTAGGAGCAAAAAAGTAAATTCCCACCAGTGCTAAATTTGATGGCGGAACTTTTGGTTTTTCTACTAACTGCAAAACTCGCCCGTTATCATCAACTTTTGCAACACCGAAAGCAGAGGGATTGGGCACTGGACGCAGCAAAATCAGGGCGTCTAGTTTTTGCTTGTTAAAAATCTCTAAGAACGGATCTAACTGATTCTGAATTAAGTTATCTCCCAAATACATAATAAATGGAGAATCACCCAAAAATGGTCTAGCAACTTTCACCGCGTGAGCGAGTCCCGCCGGCTGTGCTTGCAAGATATAAGTAATTTTTGCACCGAAGCGAGATCCATCTCCTGTTTTTGTCTTCACCTCTTCCCCGGTTTCGGGACTAATAATAATCCCAATATCCGTAATCCCAGCCGCCACAATTCCTTCAATTCCGTACCACAGTATCGGCTTATTTGCTACAGGAACCAATTGCTTAGCACCCGTATAGGTGAGGGGACGCAAGCGTGTTCCTTTGCCGCCAGAGAGGATGAGTGCTTTCATGGGGTCAACTCTGAGTTATCCTTTAGGGTTTGCGGTGCTGGCTCGATTTGCCTGCACTTGTTCGCTCTTGTTGATTTTAAAGCACTGCTACCCCGCTGGCAATAGTTGTCGTGTCTGATGATACAAATGATTTATAATGATTTATGCCGATCGAGCTTTTATAGTCCTGGACGCATAGAGTGTCAATCGATTTTAGATTTTAGATTTTAGATTTTAGATTTTAGATTTACTTGCGCGAGATAAATGCTCTTTCTTGAGGATTTTTGATTTTCGATTAAAGAATTGATTCCACGGATAAATCACGTGGCGGGTACCACCTTTGAAATTCTTGGTCAGGAACCAGGTTTCTTGCCGAATAAAGCACCTAAAAGCTGAGGTTTTTTGTCAAGAAACCCGGTTTCTCAAGGTTGCGAGTGCGCCAGTCCAGATTTAATTGCGTAGCCTTTTAATAGCGGCCGTATCGGGCCACAAATTGATTAACACTATTGTTTTGATTTGTCAACCAAGCCCACATCTGATCGCCCAGACAAAAATGCCACCATTCGTTAGGATGCTGCTGAAAACCCGCATTTATCATCACATTTTTTAAGATTTGCCTGTAATGGTTATATTGCTGTTCTTGTGGGTAATTGCTGTTAGCAAAATAATCGGGATAAGAACGTTCTGATATTTCATCAATCGGAGAACCCATATCAATTGGCAGATGATTTTGATCCGCTAAAGTTATATCTAAAGCAGCACCTGTACTGTGAGGGGGAGGCGTCGCGCGATCGAGGCTCGGTACTGCCCAAAATTGATATACGTGTTCTATAATTACTTGGCGTTTGTCTTCGGAAACTGGAAATTCGCAGCCTTGAGCTAAAGCAATTTGATTAAAAGTATAATCTACCATAAATTGCTGGACTTCGACCGGCCGATAAGCGTCAAATATCAGAATTTTCCAATTTTGGTGATTTTTCTGTAACTCAGTTTGAGCTGCGATTAAACTATCTACCACTCCTTGCCGCAAATAGTAAGGCGAATCTGCTTTGCTGTTGTGATAGGGAGCACCCAACTTTTGATAAGGGTGCGGCATTTCAAAGGCAAAATGTTCTGGTGGAATCGGGACTAAAGGTTCGCCGCATTCGTTAATAGATATTTGCTGGTATGGTTTCATATCAAGGTGTTACCCTACTTGATGATTACTGATGAACTACCCTACTCAGTATATGCTTTTCACTTGAGTCAGCCGCGCTGCAAATAGCAAAGCAGCTAGAACATCCTCATGTTCTAAATCTTGATAGTCATCTATAATTTCTTTAGCATTCATACCAGAACAGAGTAATTCAATAATCAACTCTACTGGATATCGGAGACCGCGAATACAGGGTTTTCCGTGACAGATATTTGGATCGAGTGTGATGCGCTGCAAAAGTTTGTTTTCCATATTTTAGGAGCAAATATTCAATATATCCTAACCTAAATAGTGTAGCTTTCGATCGATCGGTTTTTAGTAAGGACTTTAGTGCTTTCAATCTCCATCTAAAGTCCTTACTGCCAAAAAATCCTAACTTTGGCGGTAAGCAACTACCGCATAAAACGGATCGCCGCTTCCTATTCGCAGCATTTGCATAAAACTCGGCAAGTTAGCCTTGCGAACTATTACTTCCGGCTTGCTAAATCCGGGTATATTCGCTCCTTGGACAGAATCAAAGTAACTCTTGACTAATTCTACCCGATCGCCCTCCGAACCTTCCCGCCAAGCCGCGATCGCCTTTTGATAAAACATCCGGTTGGAAAAGCTCACAATTGCTACGCCACCAGGCTTCAATATCCGGTGAATCTCGGCAAAAATCGCATCCGGGTGTTGCAAATACTGTACTGAAACGCAGTTGACAACCGCGTCAAACTCTGCATCCGGTAGCGGCAATTTGGAATTTGCGTTCAAATTCTGCACGAAATAATGATTCAGTCTGCGATTCTTTGCCAACTCTTCTTCATTCATGCCGTGCCCTTCAACATGGGCAAATTGCATCTCGTCGGGGAAGTGAGAAACCCAACTGCTCATCATATCAAAAATCCGAGTATTCGGCTTCAGCCGTTCCCGATACAAATCGGTTAGTTGCTGAATGAATCCATCGTCTACGTGAGTCACAAACCGGGGATAGGAGTAGAACAAATTGTCGTCGGAGTCATCTAACTTGGTGCGTTTGTCGGCTGGAAGCAACATAAATTCAGATCGCAAACTAGATTTACCCTTTCTAGTTTAAGAAAAATTAAGAATTGTAAACACACTTCCCAGGGCGGACATCCGGCTTGCAGGGTGATAGTCAGAGCGCGATAATCCTATGGAAAGCTACACATCCTCCGCAGCGCCACAGTATGCGAGTGCAACCGCGACTCCGCCAGGGACTTACAGCAGTTTATCGTCGAACCCGGTCTAACTTCTTACTGAAACCCAGGCACTGAAGTCGCCCAATATCTCAGTTCAGAATTAACGACGCATATTTTCTAGTAAAACGCAATATATCAAAGTTGGTATCTTGTAAGTATGGAATCTTAAATATTGGTAGATTCAATATAGCCAACTTTGTTATATAGCAATCCTCGCATCAGCAGCAAAATCGAGCGAGACCAGAATCCTTGCAGTGCGAGCCAGAAAGCTCGCGTATAATGCAAGCAAATCATTTAGGATTGCTATATTGACATGCCTAAACTTTTATGATTTAATTTTGCTATTGCTTAAGAAATTCAGCCGAGGGAAACAACCGCACAGTGGAAAGCTTTCCTTTGAATAAGGTTGATTCAAGCAAAAAAGTAAATTTGCGTAAGTCCTGATTCTTCCCAAACATAAACAAGGTAATTTATGAGCAATATCACCGACGGACTACCTGCTTCAGAATTCATGAAAAAGAACCTAGGTATTTCTGAAGCTCCTGTTGAAGCATACCTGAACTACGGATATGCGCTCCTCGCTATTGCTGGAGCTGATGGAGAGGTTTCAGAAGCCGAATTTAATTGGTTGCTAAATCATCAGCGTCTTGTTGGCGCACCTGAAGAAGTAATAGAGAAATACAAAACATTTGACTACAAAAATGCTGATTTAGAAAGTTTGCTGAGTAAGATTACAGTTGATGTGACTACTTGGTCTAAATCAAGGTCATTGCTGTATCATGCAATTCAAATGGCTAGCGCCGATGAGGATTACTCACCAGAAGAGCGAAAAGCTGTTAAGAAAGCAGCTAAACTGTTGAAGGTGGAAGATGATATTGCACTTGCTCTCAATAGGTTGGTAGAGACAGAAGAAGCAGTAACTGCATTACGCAAAGCGTTACTACAGACTGAGGTTTTAGCTTAATTGAGCAGAACCCCTACATCGCCATCGGATTGATTCAGTGTAAGTGTAGGGTGTGAGGTTGGGGTGTTGACTCTGTACCATAGATGCAAACCAGAAAGCTCAGATAGAATCTGACTTTCCTAATTTTGTATTTTGCATTTTGAATTGGTATCACAGAGCGTTTTCTTTCCCTACACTCCACACCCTACTCTTGACACCCTAATTTTTTATAAAATGGAAGCGGAATTCAATTTTTTTCAGCATTGGTATCCTCTTTCGCCAGTCGAAGATTTAGATCCCAAGCAACCAACAGCAGTGACACTTCTGGGACTGCGTTTAGTCATCTGGAAACCCAAATCATCTGAAACTTTCCAAGTGTTTTTAGATCGATGTCCGCACCGGCTTGCTCCCCTAAGTGAGGGTCGCATTGATGACGAAACAGGGAATTTAATGTGTAGCTATCATGGTTGGCAATTCGATCGCCAAGGAATTTGTACTCATATTCCCCAAGCAGAAAATCCAGAACTTGCAAGCAAAAATAAAAAAAATCTGTGTGCTATAGCACTACCAACTCGTCAGGAACAGGATTTACTCTGGGTTTGGCCAGATGCAAAATCAAGCCAACAAGCTACCGATACACCATTGCCTTTGTCACCCCAAGTAGACGCAAGCAAAGGCTTTGTTTGGTTTTCTTTTGTACGGGATTTAGAGTATGACTGGCAAACTCTTGTGGAAAATGTGGCAGATCCGAGTCATGTTCCTTTTTCTCATCACGGCGTGCAGGGCGATCGCAAACAAGCAAAACCGATCGCGATCGAAATTGTACAATCAACACCCAATTTGATTGAAGCGACTATAGAAGGAGATCTACAAAGAACAATCACTTTTGAACCACCTTGTCGCTTGGAGTATGCGTTCAGTTTTAACAATGGCAGCAAACAGCTTGGACTTATCACCTACTGTATACCTGTATCTCCAGGTAAGTCTAGAATTGTCGCTCATTTTACCCGTAACTTTGCCAAAACACTCCATCATCTCACACCCCGTTGGTGGGATCACGTCAGCGAACGCAATCTGGTTATTGATGGAGATATGGTTCTTCTACAGCAGCAAGAATATTTTCTCCAACAAAGACAATCTACTGAAAGCTGGAAAACTGCCTATCAGCTACCTACAAGTGCAGACCGTTTAGTAATAGAGTTTAGGAATTGGTTCGATCGCTATTGTCACGGACAACTACCTTGGAGCGAAGTTGGAATCAATGTTCCACCAACACGTAATATCAATAGCGATCGCGAACAAATCCTCGATCGCTACAAACAACACACCCAACATTGTCGTAGCTGTCGAGAAGCACTTTTGATTGTGCAACGCTTGCAAGCAGTGCTTTTAATCTACTTTGCTATTACTGTTTGCGCTGTTGCTCTCCTTCCCGATGGATTGCAACTAACTCTGGGTTTACCCTTAATTGTGACAGCACTATTAGGTCTAGGAGCTTACGCTTGGCTGAGATTCTGGCTTCGTCCGAGATTTTACTTTGTGGACTACATCCATGCGGACAGATAGAGGCGTTCATGCTTGGAAAAACTATTAGCTTGCTTATTTTGTTAAGCTGTTCGGCATTTAAAGGAGGATAGTAGGGTGCCGGGCGTAAATAGGCGTTTCCCATGTATAGTAAGTGTTCGCGAATGACGCACCTTACCTGGATCGTTAATGGTTTAAATGCTCCACAGCTTAGATCGAGTTATCACTAGATTAGCGGGAGAGCCAGAGTCATGATAATGCTGCTCAAAAATTAATAAAAATAATGGCGGAAAAACTCTCGATATAGCTCACAGCTAACAGTTACTTGTTCTCGGTCAAATGATATTCACGATCGTTAGTCAATAGAATATGCTGCTATCTCTAAATAATCTCTTTTTTTTACATTTTTAAAGTTTACTATCTTTGTGGCGGGGTCGAGCTCAAATTCCTGTAAGTCCCTGGCTTACAGCTAAAGTCCACTTTAAGTGGACTAAACAGCAGTGTCAGTCTCGATCGAACGATCGAGCATCTCATCAGTTAAGCTTGAATTTTTTAGTCGGTTTCAACCGAATTCAGCTTTTAGCCTGGGACTTAAGTCCCAGGGGGATTCCCGGTTTTAGCATAGCTGTCGGCCTCAAAAAATCTGCTTGCGCCCCCTTGACAATTCCCGAAAAACATCTTACTCTAATAATACGAACACTAAGTAATAAGCCGATGGTTACTGCACCCACTGTCGATCGTACAAATCTAGCTCAGTGGCACGACGTTCTCGCCCCCCAGAGCGTGGGCTACCGACTCAAACTGCTGGGGCAGCTATGTACTCGCAGGCTGCAAGAGGTACTCGAACCCTTTGGATTGACACCTTTTCACTGGCTGGTACTGTGCTGCTTGTGGCAAGAAGACGGTTTGCCGACTTCCAGCATTGGCGACAAACTGCAACAGGTAGGCGGGACACTGACAGGCGTGCTCGATCGCATGGAAGAAAGAGATTTAGTCCGCCGTTCGAGAGACACCCGCGATCGGCGCATTTGGCGAATTTGGCTGACGGATGCAGGCAGGGAACTGCAATACGTGCTGCCGCCACTGGTAGCTAAGAGCAGAGAGAAGTCAATGACTGGAATTTCAAAGGCCGATCGAGAACGCTTCTCACAACTCATCGATATCGCGATCCTCAATCTTTCCTAAACCGACAAATCGCTCTTTCGAGTGAAGCGCAACACCATCTACCTCCACTACATTACAAATAACCGCTAAATACTACGCACTCTTAATAAAAGCCGTCTTACTAACTAAAAAGTACGCACCCTAAACAAACGACATCTTACTAAAGTATCAGGAGTCAAATACCATGAAAGGCACAAACGAAACCAACCCAGCAGAATTCAACGGTAACGGCAAAGCAGTCGCCGTATTAGAAAAGCCGATCGACGACACCCAAGCTAAAAGCCTGCCAGTAATCCCCGTCCCAGAGACAGAAATCAACGCCCCCGCCGAGGTCAAAACAGGCGCAGAAACAGAACTGCAAGCACCCTTACCGGCGGCTGCAACACCCAAGAAAAAGTCCAAGAAACCGCTGATTTTCGCAGCGCTGGGCATAGGGGCGATCGCCGCCGGCAGCTTCGGCTACCACTACTGGCAATACGCTTCCATCCACCAAGAAACCGACAACGCTACAGTTGCCGGACACATCCACCAAGTCAGCAGCCGCATCAACGGTACAGTCGGCGAAGTCTTAGTACAAGACAACCAACAAGTAAAACCCGGCCAACTGCTGATCAAACTTGACCCCCGCGACTACCAAGTTAAACTGCAACAATCCCAAGCAGCCTTAGAAAACGCCCGCCGCCAAGCCGAAGCAGCCGAAGCCAATATTTCCCTCGCCTCTCAAACCAGCCAAGGCAAAACAGCCCAAGCTCAAGGAGATATCAGCACCGCCAACGCTGGAATTTCCACCGCCCAAGCAGCCATTAGGGAAGCCCAACAAGGCGTGCCCGCGGCACAAGCTGCGGTAGCCGAAGCCGAAGCCGGGGTGCCCGCAGCGCAAGCCAAAGTGGCCCAAGCTGAAGCCGGAATTCCCCAAGCCCAAGCCAAAGTGACGGAAGCCGAAGCCGGCATTGCCGCAGCGCAAGCTCAGCTAGTACAAGCGCAAGCCAATCTCGTCAAGACGCAAGCTGATTATAAACGGTACGAAAGCTTGCAGCAAGAAGGTGCGATCGCCCGCCAGCAGCTAGACTCCGCCAAAGCAGCCTACGAAGTCGCCCAAGGCCAAACTACCGCAGCCCAACAAGGAATTGCCCAAGCCAGAGCGCGCTTAGCCCAAGCCAAAGAAGGCGTAACCGAAGCCCAAGCAGCAGTAGCCCAAGCTCAAGAAGGAGTAAAACAAGCCCAAGCCCAAGTAGCCCAGGCTCAAGTCGGCGTCGCCAGCGCCCAAGCCAAAGTCGCCCTAGCCGAAGAAGGCATCAGCACCGCCCAAGCCAAACTTGCTGCATCAAAGGGCGGATTGCAACAGGCGCAAGCTACGGGAGAGCAAACTAAAGTCAGCCGATCGCAGTATGATGCTGCCAAGGCTGCGATCGGGCAATCGGAAGCTGCGGTTAAAGACGCTCAACTGCAACTTTCCTACACGAATATCACTGCTCCCGCCGCCGGACAAATCGGCCGCAAATCCGTTGAAGTCGGGCAGCGGGTGCAGTCGGGAACGCCTTTAATGGCGATCGTCAGTAACGATTTGTGGATAATTGCTAACTTCAAAGAAACGCAACTGGCAAACATGAAACCAGGCCAAAAAGTAGAAATCAAATTAGATGCTTTTGGTGGCCGCAAATTTGAAGGTCATCTCGATAGTTTCTCCCCTGCTTCTGGCGCTCAATTCTCCCTATTGCCTCCCGATAATGCTACGGGAAACTTCACCAAAGTTGTGCAGCGGATTCCTGTGAAAGTTGTGTTTGATGCCGAAAGCATTAAAGGCTACGAATCGCGGATTGCACCGGGGATGTCTGCTACGGTAAATGTTGAACTGAAATAAGGGAAGAACACGGATGTTGACACGGATACACGGATGAGTTGAGAAGTCGGGGATTTGATTTTTTGGGCTTAAGGGCGACTAGCAGGAGAAATCCCCGACTTCTTGGAGAAGTTTGAGAAGCCGGGGATTTGATTTTTTTGGGTTAAGCGCGATCGCCCCAAAAAATGCCACAATGGGTAATCATGTCAAGGTCAAAATGCCATGCCAGACACCGAAAATCGACCCAGAGAATATGATTCCGTCCTCGGCAGTCAAAATTCAACCCCGATCGATGCCGCAGTCTTAGGAGGCATCCTCGGCGTTAAAAGTCGCTTAGCTTCGACCATACTCAAAGTCCGAATCGCCGCACTTTCGGAAGCGCTGAACTATGGAGAAGCAGGGTTAGATTTGATTGTTAGTGCATTGCAGGATGAGTCAATGCAGGTAAAATTAGCGGCCTATTCACTGCTGAAAGATAGGGATGACTTAAAGGTAAAACCGCAGTTCCCCCAAGACTATCTCCCTACATTTGACTTTGATGTAATCACAGTCGATGCGTATGGAAAAGAAAACAGTCGCAGTAAGTCCTTTGCTCGCTTCTTTCCTGAAGACTTAGGGAACGGAATTGTACTGGAAATGGTTTACATTCCCGGCGGCACATTTATGATGGGTTCGCCAGCAAAAGAGAACATTAGACGTGATAGTGAAAGTCCACAGCATCTAGTCACAGTACCGGCTTTTTTTGCAGGAAAATACCCCATCACCCAAGCACAGTGGCAAGCATTCATGGGAAACAACCCATCGGGCTTCAAAGGCGAAAAACGTCCTGTAGAAAATGTATGGTGGCACAAAGCCGTCAAATTCTGTGGCAAACTCTCGCAAAAAACCGGGAAAAAATATCGCCTCTTGAGTGAAGCAGAATGGGAATACGCCTGTCGTGCCCGAACAACCACCCCATTTCATTTTGGGGAAACTATTACCCCGGAATTAGCCAACTATAACGGAAACTACCCCTACGCAAACGCCCCCACAGGACTTTACCGTCAACAAACAACCGATGTCGGGAGTTTTCCCCCCAATGCCTTTGGACTGTGCGATATGCACGGCAATGTTTGGGAGTGGTGCAGCGATAGGTGGAACTCGAACTATCAGGGCGCACCAACTGACGGAAGTTCCTGGGAAACTGGCCCCGATGATTGGCCTGTGCAGCGTGGCGGTTCTTGGAGCAACAATGCCGTCGGTTGCCGCAGTGCCAATCGTAGCAGGAATTCGGCGCACGATTGGTGGGGGCTCTGGGGTTTTCGCGTAGCGGTGGCCTCGGTTTCTCTCTCGTCCTAGTTTTCCCGGTAAGGACTCTTCTTTACCCTTTTACACTTTTGCCCTCTGCACTTTTTCCTGTTCCATGAAGCCAGAAGGTCGATCGAACTTTTTTCAGCAACTACATCATGCTCATCGCACATCCCAATCATTAAACTGACCAATCTTCAAACCTCAATCCAGGGATTATTTCAAAATCTCGGGGATTCCGGGTAATACCAATTCTCGCCTCCAGAAAGCAACAATGATGAGTGTGGGTTTGTTTGCGCTCACCTGAGCTCCGGGTGCGTCGCTCAAAGATTGTGGATATTCTTTAAGATTTACGGGTGGCGACGCACCCGGAGCGATACTGTTGCATGAGTTTTGAGAATTAGTATAATGTTGAGACTCTCGATCGAAGTCAAGCAACTCAAAATCGGTCAGATAGTTGACGGTTTTTCGCAGACTTGCATAAGCTGATATTCTTTCCTCCCCCGATGTGGCTCGCCTAATACGGTTAAGTCGTGCATACATTTGAAGAGCAAATGTAACGATCGTAATCGCAATATCTTTGGGATTAACTGCACTCACACGCTGCACTATTTGTGGATTCCCCTGCCCAAAAAGTGTGGCACGGTCTGTATCAAATATCCACAAAGTCACTTAGCTGTTGCCTCCAGCTCATTTTTGTTTGTGATTTCTGTCCCATCAAGTCGATCGTAATATTCTGCCATTTGTGCATTCCTGTCGCGGCGCAGTTCTTCAATATCTTCCAGCATCTCATCAAAGTGCGGATCGTTTTTAAAGGCTCCTCCCCACTTCATCAAAGGATTTTCTGTTGGGGGAATATCTACTGTCATAGAGACTATTTCTACTCTTTTTAGACGATCGCTCAACAATCTGTGCAAGCTTTAAAAAGCTTCTTTTTTACTAGCTGCCGAACTCCTACACTCTGGCAATTCCCAAACTATTGCGCTGTAGAATTCTTCATCGTGCTTTTCAATTAGAACTTGATAAGTTAATTGGGTTGCAGGATTCGGAGTAGGGGTTAATACTGTGGCATCCATCTGTTTTTTCCGGTTGGTTATATTTTGAATTTTAACCCATTGTTTTTTAAACATCCAATTCTTTTCGTTATGCTGTCAATAGATGTCAGCAGTTGATAACCCCGCAGCACGTAAAAGTTGTCGGGATTCTAGCCTTTACCAATCATTCAAGGCTGCGATCGCAACTTCACTCTTACTCTCATTACATCTCAACTCGGAAAAATAAATATTATTGCCAAGAAAACCACTGTATGGTAAAATAGAAGATTGTGAATATTAATCAAAAGTAAAATAACGAGCCCGGAGAAATCAAAATGACACAGCAAACTCTGCACGGAACCAGCCGCAAAAGAAAAAGAACATCGGGTTTTCGCGCCAGAATGCGTACCGCAACCGGTCGATTGGTAATCAAATCCCGCCGCAGCAAAGGTCGCCACCGCCTCGCAGTCTAGCGCTGCATCAAGGTTGAGAGACCTCAACGATCGCCCTACGCCATGTTGCCCGAGACAAACCGACTCAAGCACCGAAAAGACTTCAGCGCCGTCTACCGCAAGGGAATGCGCCGCAACTCCGCTCATTTCAGCTTAAGAGCTCTGCGTAAACCCAAAAGCGCCGAATTCGCCAAACCGACAGCCGAAAAATCTTTGCAGCCCACTCGCACAGGCATTTCTATCAGCCTGAAAGTCAGCAAGCGCGCTGTAGTCCGCAACCGGATTAAGCGCCAGATTCGGGCAGCTTTGCGACAGCTATTGCCCCGATTAAAATTCGGGTGGGATTTAGTAATTGTCGTGCGTCCGATCGTACAAGAGTGCAATTATGCAGAAATTCTGCAAGAATTAGAGCA
Organism: Microcoleus sp. N3A4; assembly: GCF_036701805.1. Taxonomy (NCBI): domain Bacteria; kingdom Bacillati; phylum Cyanobacteriota; class Cyanophyceae; order Oscillatoriales; family Microcoleaceae; genus Microcoleus; species Microcoleus sp. N3A4. The sequence goes on along the minus strand of NZ_JAUBRJ010000030.1, from coordinate 60,816 downwards.
GTTGTTGGTAGAAGCCGAGGTACTAAATGGGAATTCGAGAGGAAGTATATTATGAAGGCGGCCCCGCGCCGGGAGACTTGATTATCAACTTACTCCTGGGGCTGACTGTGGTGGGAATCCCCCTCGCAGTAGGAGCAATTGTCCGGGCTCTGTGGCTGCGCTACCGGATCACGAGCCGCCGAGTGTCCGTAACTAGCGGTTGGATGGGGGGCGATCGCACAGACGTTATCTACTCAGATATAGTCAAAATGGTCACAGTACCTCGCGGTTTCGGGAGTTACGGAGACATGGTACTCACCATGAAAAATGGCAGTCGCTTGGAACTCAGAGCTATTCCGAAATTTCGAGCAATGTATGACTACATTAACGAAAAACTGCCGGCAGCCACTCAAAAAGCAAACGCGGCCAAAGCTAAATAAACGAACGGCTTCACCCTCAAATCAGGGTAAAGTCAGTGCGAGTATTGGCCAACTAATTACCACAAACCCGCAGACCGGGCGGTCGATCGACGGGCAATGTCCTAAGATAGAGACAAAACCCGAAAATTTGAGGCGGCTCGCGTTCAGCGGGTAAAAATAGTTCTCAAAAGTAAACATAGAGCACCTAAATTAACTCAAAGCGAATGGATTTTGGTATCTCGTTTCTCTCCAACAACCTCATGCTCCCGATCCTAGATTTTTTCTACGGGATCGTGCCAAGCTACGGTTTAGCGATCGTAGCACTGACGCTCGTGATTCGCTTTGCTCTTTATCCTCTCAATGCAGGCTCTCTTCGCAATATGCGGCGCATGAAAGTAGCGCAGCCGTTGATGAAAGAGCGAGTAGATCAAATTCAAAAACTCTATAAAGAAAATCCTGCAAAACAGCAGGAGGAAATGAGCAAAGTATACAAAGAATTCGGCAATCCTCTAGCAGGATGCTTCCCTTTGGTGCTGCAAATGCCAGTGCTGTTTGCACTGTTCGCAACGCTCAGGGGTTCGCCGTTTTCAGACATAAATTACAGCGTCAACGTTCAAGTTTTGCCCAAAGAACAAATCGAAACTGTTCAACCGCAAGCTTTTGCTACACCGCCCCAAAATATTTACGTCACAGGTACTTTTCATGCTCCAGTTGTGGGCGTAATTCCAGGCGGCGACAAACTCGCAGTCGGCGACACAACCAAGATTGATTTTCAAACCCCAGAGGGCAAACCTCTCAAAGCCCTAGCAGCAGAAAATAAGAGCGAAATTAACTTTGAACCGCGCTGGAAAGTCATCAAAGGCGAAGAACTAATCAAGGTAGACGAACAGGGCAACATTACGGCCTTAGCGCCCGGTGAAGCCACAGTTCAAGGCACAATCCCCGGATTGGCTACAAACAAAGGATTCCTGTTTATTGAAGCTCTAGGCCGCGTTGGCGCGATCGACGCAGACGGTACAATCCACTGGGATATTTTGGTGATGATCCTGGGCTTCGGCATCAGTTTGTACATCAACCAAACCCTTTCGGGACAAGCACAAGGGCCAAACGACAACCCCCAACAGGCTACAGTCAACAAACTGACGCCAGTCATATTTTCAGGGATGTTTTTGTTCTTCCCGCTGCCCGCCGGCGTGTTGATGTATATGCTGATTGCTAACATCTTCCAGACAGTTCAATCGTTCATTTTGTCGCGAGAACCGCTGCCCGAAAACCTCCAAAAAATCGTGGATGAAGCAGAGGCGAAAACCAAAAAAGAACAGGGATTAGATACACTTCCCTTCGAGCCGGGCCGTTCTAAGAAAAAGGCTTGATTTTAACAACAATGAAAGACTCTCAAATGCAGCGCGGACAGCAATGGTTAGAAGAATTGTTACAACTGTCCGCCATTCCTTCAAAAGTGGTATGCGAACAACAAAAAGATTGCTATTGGATGACAATAGATGAAAGCAATCTAACTCCAGAACAAGTTACAATTTTAGTTGGGCCAGAGGGTAATGTAATAGATGCCATTCAATACCTCTGCAACACCGTTCAAAATATAGGTCAGGAAGTAGAGGAGTCAATTCCTTATACAGTTGAACTCAATGGCTATCGTATCCGTCGCCAACAAGAACTGCGATCGATGGCCGAGTACGCAGCAGATCAAGCGCGCTCGACGGGAGTTGAATTTGAACTCAAATCGCTGTCTTCGGCAGAACGCCGTCAAGTCCACAGCTTTTTGAGCGAATGTGAGGATATAGAAACTTACAGTCAAGGACAAGAACCCGATCGGCGTTTGGTAGTGCGGCTGCGCTGACGCTAAAGAAGGAAGAAGGAAGAAGGAAGAAGGAAGAAGTTAAAAATTAACTATTCCTTTTAACCTTTGAATTCAAGAAGTAGGAAGGCAAAAGATTATGGAGACAATTTATATCCCTCATCTACTCACAAAAACTGAGCGGAAAGAGGTCATTGATTTTGAAGAAATTATCCCCGATTTAGAAACTCTTACTCCGGTGCGGGGGCGACTGCAAGTGACTCACCAAGGGAATTATCTTGAGGTGAAGGCGAAAGCAGAAACAATTGTTACTCTCACTTGCCACAGATGCTTGAAACAATACAATCACCGTTTGGCACTCAACTCATCTGAACTAATCTGGCTCGAAGAAACAGCAAATCATACAGATTCAAGTTCAACAGAAATAGAAGTTGCTTTAGAAGATTTGGTGGAAAATTTGTCACCAGGCGGCTATTTCTCTCCAAGCGATTGGGTGTACGAGCAAATGTGTTTGGAACTGCCGCACAAACAGATATGCGATACAGAATGTCCGGGAATTTCTTTAACTGACGATGATACAGAAAGCTCAGAAACAGTCTCTGACAGTCGCTGGGCGTCTCTGGAAGCACTTAAACGGCAATTGCCTTAGTCAATAATCAGAAGTCATTAGTCATTAGTCAGCAGTCAGCAGTCAGCAGTCAGCAGTCAGTAGCTAAGAATTAATAACTGTGGAATAAGGACTGCAAAAAAATCACATCGGCTAACATCTAATAACCAATAACTAATAACTAAGGACTAATGACTAATGACTAATAACCAATGACTAATAACCAATGACTAATGACTAATGACTATTTTTAGCGACGAGTTTGAACTGCTGCTGCGATCGCGCTACCCCCTGATTTACATTCCCACACGGGAGGAAGAGCGCGTAGAAGTGGCGATCGCCCAAAGTGCCAAAAAACAGGGTTCTCGCGCTGTCTACATCTGGGATTTTGTAGACGGCTACCAAGGCAATCCCAACGATGCTGGTTTTGGCAAGCGCAACCCGCTGCAAGCTTTGGAATTTCTCGAAAAATTGCCCCCCACCGCGCCGGCAATTTTTATTCTGCGGGACTTTCAGCGGTTTTTGGAAGATGTCTCGATTTCCCGCAAGCTGCGAAATTTGGCGAGACTCCTCAAATCTGTACCCAAAAATATTGTCATCGTATCTCCTATAGTTTCGATCCCGGAAGACCTCAGCGAAGTGATGACAGTTTTGGAGTTTCCCCTGCCTGCTGCAGCGGAAATCAAAATTGAGGTGGAAAGGCTGTTAGGGGCTACCGGACAGGCGATAGAAGGGCGTTTGCTGGACGAAACGGTGCGCTGCTGTCAAGGATTGTCGATCGAACGCATCCGCCGAGTTTTGGCAAAGGCGATCGCCACCAGAGGCGAACTCCATCCCGACGACGCGGAACTGATTTTAGAAGAAAAGCGCCAAACAATTCGCCAAACTCAAATTCTGGATTTTTACCCAGCCCGCGAAAATATCTCCGATATCGGCGGTTTGGACAATCTCAAAGAATGGCTGCTGCGGCGCGGCGGTGCTTTTTCCGATCGAGCCCGCCAATACGGTTTGCCGCATCCCAGAGGTTTATTGTTAGTCGGAATTCAAGGAACCGGAAAATCCTTAACAGCAAAGGCGATCGCCCACCACTGGCATTTGCCTTTACTCCGTTTGGATGTCGGGCGCTTGTTTGCCGGATTAGTCGGGGAATCGGAATCGCGCACCAGGCAAATGATTCAGCTAGCGGAAGCTTTGGCCCCCTGCGTGCTGTGGATTGACGAGATTGACAAAGCTTTTGCCGGATTGGACGGTAAAGGAGATTCCGGGACAACCAGCCGGGTGTTCGGAACATTTATTACTTGGTTGGCAGAAAAAACTTCTCCGGTGTTTGTGGTAGCAACCGCCAACAACATCCAGTCTTTGCCGCCAGAAATGCTGAGAAAAGGCAGGTTTGACGAAATATTTTTTGTGGGTTTGCCCAGCCAGGAGGAACGGCGGGCGATTTTTGAGGTACATTTGTTGCGGTTGCGATCGCACAGCATCAAAAATTACGATGTAGAGCGCTTGGCTTACGAAACTCCCGATTTTTCAGGGGCCGAAATCGAGCAAACTTTGATTGAAGCAATGCACATTGGGTTTAGCCAAAATCGAGACTTTACGACAGATGATATTTTAGAATCAGCTAGCCAGATGGTACCCTTAGCCAGAACGGCTCAAGAACAAATCCAGTTTCTCCAAGATTGGGCCGCTGCTGGGAAAGCTCGCCTTGCTTCTCGATACGGCAGTTTGAGCCGCCGGATTCAGGGGTAAGCTTTTGAAGTCAGTAGTCAGTAGTTAGTAGCCAGTTGTCAGTTGGCAGTTACCAGATTTTACTCAACATTCAGCAGTCAACATTCAACAGTCAACCCTCTTCCCTCTTCCCTCTTCCTTCTTCCTTCTTCCCTCTTCCTTCTTCCCTCTTCCCTCTTCCTTCTTCCCTCTTCCTTCTTCCCTCTTCCCTCTTCCTTCTTCCCTCTTCCTTCTTCCTTCATTTGCGGATTTATGAACAGTGTATATAGCGTTTTCAAATTTTTAGTAGGTTTTCTGCTAGCGATCGTCCTGATGGCAGGTGCTAGCGTGGCGGCTGCACTTTACTTTGCCGCTAAGCTAACTACTGTGCCCGAAAGACCTGTTTTTCCCAACGATAAAACACCTGTTCAGATTGCCGGCGCTGGGCCGAATTCAACAGCCCAGGCTAGCCCTGTTTCTACATCTAGCGATGCCCCGTCTCCGAAACCGCTGGAACCGGGAGCTTACCGAGCGATGGTGACTCAGCCGATCGGCTTAATTCTCCGGGATACTGGTAGCCGAGATGCGAACCGCATTGGCGGTGTTGGTTACAAGGAAAAAGTGGTAGTTTTGGAAGATTCGCCCGACAAAGAATGGCAGCGAATTCGGGTTGAGGATGGCAATCGCGAAGGTTGGGTCAAGGGCGGGAATACTGAAAAAGTTGAGGGGGAATAGGACCAGCGCAGTCCATATCACAGAGTTATAGCAAGCGCCAAGGTGGTTAAGCCCTATACTGGAAGTATCCCTTAATCTTGCTCCGCCTGTACCGGAGCGAGACCCATGCCCAAACCCTACAGTTACGACCTCCGTCAAAAAGTGATCCAAGCAATCAAGCTTGATTGCTTAAAGATTAGTGAAGCTTGCCTTATATTTAGCATGAGTCGTAACACTATTCGTTTATGGTTGAAGCGGGAACGCGAGACAGGGGACTTTCAAGCCTTGCCTAATCAACCGCCTGGTAATGGACACAAAATTACTGATTGGGAAAAATTTACCAAATTTATCGAGGTTAATGGAGATAAAACTCAAGTAGAGATGGCTAAACTATGGACGGAAGAAATTAGCGATCGCACTATATCACGGGCATTTAAAAAAATTGGGTTTACGCGAAAAAAAAAACTTATGGTTATCAAGAAAGGGATGAAGTTAAACGACTTCTATTTAAACAAGAGATAGCGCTGTATGTACCACAGAACATAGTGTATATAGATGAGTATGGGATGGATAGTAGAGAAGATTATAGCTATGGTTGGAATGCTAAAGGGAACCGCTTTTATGCTTTAAAAAGTGGCAGAAGACAAGGGCGAGTTAATATGTGATCGCTGCATATTGTGATGGTGAGTTATTGGCTCCATTTACTGTTGAGGGTTCTTGTAATCGAACAGTGTTTGAAACACGGGGCTAGAAACTTGTTTAATCCCAACGCTAAAACCGGGACAAATAGTGATTGCAGATAATGCCACCTTTCATAAAGGTGGGCGGATTATTCAATTAATTGAAGCCGCAGGTTGTCAGTTAAAATACTTGCCCTCCTATTCACCGGATCTTAACAAAATTGAGCGATGCTGGTCATGGTTAAAAAGTCGAATTCGCAAACAACTAATTAAATTCGACTGTCGAGCGGGATGCCATGGAAGCTGTGCTGAGTACAGTGGCTTAACCGCCTTGGCGGTTGCTATAACTGTTGAACAGTGTAGCGTTTGGCAGGAGAGCAATGTTGTGACTGCAATGATACGCTCAACTCGCTCATCCACGGCGTTTTATAGGCATCGCAGACTTCTCGGACGATGAAATGAGACAGCAATGCCTCAAAGTCTTAATTACCTGTGCAGATCGATCGACCCAATTGCCAGAGCAGGATAGTAAAGCCCTCTCCCTCTCGCCAAATCGGGACGTTTCCCCTGCCTTTACAGTGTTGTGAGAGATGGATGTCTGGACAGATAGATTTCGGAGAGATATATTCTTAATACTGGGTACAGCGAGTGACATTTAACAAAAGTTTGGAAGTATAGAAAATGACCAAAAACGTATCAGTAGTGATTCCCTCCTATAACAGCGCCCAATTTTTACCGGAAGCAATTGAGAGCGTACTTGAACAGAGTTACCCTCCTTTTGAGGTCATTGTAGTAGACGATGGCTCTACTGATGATACGAAAGAAATCTGCGATCGCTACCCGAAAGTAACATACGTCTATCAAAAAAACCAAGGCGTTGCTGCTGCACGCAATACTGGTCTGCGGGTTAGTACGGGAGAGTATATTCTTTTCCTGGATAGTGATGACTGCCTTTTACCTGAAGCGATTGAGATTGGAGTCAAGCACATCAACGCCCTGCCAGAGGTGGGCTTTGTATTTGGTCGTTATTTCTTCTATTCCATTCAAGCTGATGGCTCCTACAAAGTAGAAGAGAAATATGAAAATCAGCCTGAAATTGCTAATTATCAAACCATTTTAGCCACCCAGCACAAGATTCAATGCGGTTGTATTATTTTTCGGCGCGTGGCTCTGGAGGCCGTCTCTATTGAGTCTGTTGGTGCATTTGATCCAAGTCTAGTGCCGATGGAAGATATCAATTTATTTCTGCGGGTGGCCCGTGAATTTCCGATATATTTTCACGGTGAAGTCGTTTCTAAATATCGCTACACTGGCAATAACCTATCCAGTAAATCGGCAAAAATGCTGCTCCAGGCAAGACTATCTCACGGTCGGCAATGGAGTTACATTCAACAGACTGGAAAAGAAGAATATATAGCGGCATACGAACAAGGTAAAAAATCTTGGACTAAGCTTTTTGGCGATCGATTGCCTTACGAAATCCAGAGATATATACGAGCTAAAGAATGGGTCGCAGCCTTGGGGATTCTGAGATTAATCTTGTATTACGATCCCAAATTGCAATGTATCGATCGGGCAATCTACGAAACATCCTATACAACTCTGATGTCAGAGCTACGAAAGCTCCCCCTTCAAGACTCCCTCGCCTATTGGCAAAAACAACTTGCGGGTGCTCCCCCTTTATTGCCCCTCCCCACTGACCGGCCACGCCCCCCAGAGCAATCCCTCCAGGGAGCTTCTGTATCTTTTGGCATTTCTGGGGAAATCACGACGGCCCTGGGCAGATTGGGCGGGCAGGAAGGGGTCTCCCTATCAACAACCCTGTTAGCTGCGTTTAATATTTTGCTGTATCGCTATACAGGGACGGAAGATGCGATCGTTGGCTCCCCCTTTGTGAGCCGTGTGAATTCAGAAAATTTTGTGAATGCTGTCCCCCTCCGTACAGATATGTCCGGCAATCCCACGTTCCCAGAGTTTCTGGGACGAGTGCGGAAAGTCGTTTTGTTAGCGCAAGCCTATCAAGATGTACCCTATTGCTTGTTGGTCGATCAATTTTGTCCAGAGATCGACTTGAGCTATTCTCCTCTGTTTCAAGTGACCTTTGTCTTTGAGGAAAATATTCCCTTCCAAAAAATAGATCTGTCAAGATTAACGGCAAGTCCTTGGGTGATTGAAAATAACGAAGGGAAGTTTGACTTAACTTTGTTCTTAAAACCAACCAGCGAAGGATTGGAGGGGAGTTGGTCTTACAGCACGGATTTGTTTGATGCAGAAACCATTGAACGAATGAACGAGCATTTCCAGATTTTGTTGGCTGGGATTGTGGCTCATGCACAACAACCGATTTCTGCATTGCCGTTGTTGCCAGACAAAGAGAAAAATTTGTTGCTTGTGGAATGGAATCAGACTCAAACAGATGAGTCACAAGATCGATGCCTCCACCACTTAGTGACCGGGCAAGCAGAAGCAACTCCAGAGAAAATTGCGGTTTCCTTTGAAGGTCAAACATTAACTTACCAAGAACTGCATCAACGCTCCAATCAACTGGCCCACTATTTACAAAAAAAAGGGGTAAAACCAGATGATTTAGTTGGCATTTGTGTCGATCGTTCTCTGGAAATGCTGGTGGGATTATTAGGTGTGCTGAAGGCGGGCGGAGCCTATGTTCCCATAGACCCGAACTACCCTCCCGATCGCGTGGAATACATGATCGAGAATTCCGAAGCCAAACTATTGTTAACACAACAGCAGCTTGTCAAGAACCTGCCTACCAAAGCAGCCAAAGAAGCATTGGTCATCTGTTTGGATGCGGATTGGCCCCTGATTGCTCAAGAGAGCCAGGAAACACCGATCGCAAGTGTTAAGCCAGAAAATATGGCCTACGTCATTTACACGTCTGGTTCTACGGGTAAGCCCAAAGGCGTACAAGTTCTTCACCGCGGGGCAGTCAATTTTTTAAATTCGATGCGCGAGCAACCGGGAATCTGTGAGGCGGATATTTTGCTGTCTGTCACCACTCTCTCTTTTGATATTGCAGTCTTAGAACTGTACTTACCCCTGACTGTGGGAGCGCAGGTTGTCATCCTGAGTCGGGAAGCTGCCATGGATGGCAGAAAGTTATTAAAGACGATCGCCCAATCGGGGATTACGATCCTGCAAGCGACCCCAGCGACTTGGCGATTATTGCTGGAATCGGGTTGGGAAGGTCAGTCCCCGATGAAAATGCTCGCCGGTGGGGAAGCCGTGCCTAAAGAATTGGCTGCCCAATTGTTAACCAAAGGTACGGAACTTTGGAATATGTACGGGCCGACAGAAACAACAGTTTGGTCAACGGTTTATCAAATCAAAGATGCCCAACAGCGAATTTTAATTGGTAAGCCGATCGCCAACACCGATATCTACATCTTAGATCCTCTCCTGCAACCTGTTCCCGTTGGGGTGGCTGGGGAATTACATATTGGTGGTTCAGGATTAGCCCGAGGCTATTTGCAACGTGACGATTTAACGACAGAGAGATTTATTCCTAATCCCTTTCGGGAAACCGAACGAATCTACAAGACGGGGGACTTAGCGCGTTATTTGCCAGATGGAAATATTGAGTGTTTGGGTCGCCTAGATTTTCAAGTCAAAATTCGCGGTTTTCGCATCGAACTCGGTGAAATCGAGTCTGTTTTGGTCAAACATCCCAATGTGCAGCAGGCGGTGGTCATCGTCAGGGAAGATTTTCCTGGCGACAAGCGTCTAGTGAGTTATATTGTCGCCGTCAACAATCAGAACCCAACCATCGAAGAACTGCGAAGTCTGCTCAAGGAGTATGTACCAGAATATATGGTGCCGTCTATCTTCGTTTTCTTGGAAGCTCTACCTCTAACACCTAATGGTAAGGTCGATCGTAAAGCTCTACCCGCACCTCAACAATCTGCCCAACCACCAATCACACCCGCCACTCCAACTCAAGCAACGCAAGAAAAGCCAGGAGAATTTGCCAAGCCCCAGGATGATTTGGAAGTTCAACTCGTCAATATTTGGGAAGAAGTATTGCATACTTCACCCATCAGTACGACAGATAATTTCTTCGAGATGGGAGGACATTCCCTATTAGCGATATCCCTAATTCGTGAAATAGAGAAAACCTACAATAAAGAGCTACCTTTACCTATCCTTTTCCAATCGCAAACGATTCAGCAGTTGGCTAACACCCTTCGTAAACAAAGATTCTCGTCTGCTTCGCAGGCTTTAGTCACGATTCAGAAAGGTAGTTCCAAACTGCCTTTATTCTTTATTTACGGCATATTCCTTTACTATAATTTATCAAGACACCTGGGCAAAGACCAAACCTGTTATGGAGTCTATGTCAAAGAGGAAGTCAATATGTTCCAAAGGAATAAACTTGACCAATCACCAACGCCTTCAGTGAGTATTCCAGATCTGGCCACTCGCTACCTCAAAGAAATACAAAAACATCAGCCTACAGGCCCTTACCTCCTAGCGGGTGAGTCATTGGGTGGCTTAGTAGCCTTTGAAATGGCACATCAACTTCATTTACAGGGTGAGGAAGTAGCTTTACTGTGCCTTTTGGATAGTGCGATTCCAGGGCAAAACCAACTGTCATTGAGTCAGAAGCTTGCTTTTCATGCCAAAAAGCTGCGCGAAAAAGGGCTTACCTATGTTTTCCAAAAGATACAACAATTTCAGAAGGCTAAATCGACTTCTAACATTAATAATGCTCCTGTAGATCCTCGATTAGAGTTTCGGGATTACGCTTTCAACAGTTACAGGCCACAGCCTTACCCAGGCAGGGCGATTTTGTTCCGGGCGATGGAGGAAAGTCACTTTAGCACTTTGGAAAACTGGAATGAACTGTTGGTTGGAGGATTAGACATATATGATATCCCTGGAAATCATCTAACTATCCTTCAAGAACCCAATGTCCCTCTCTTGGCGGAAAAAATGAGACTGCATATCGATCGAGCCTTAGCAAAACTTTAGGCTGCTATCTGAGCTGCTATCTGCCTCTGGTATGCAGCAGCTCATACCATTTCTCTATTAAGCTGCGCTTAATAGAGAAAGTGGCGATCGCATCTTTAGCTGGATAGGATTATCGGCTCTCCCGTAGTTGTGGTGATAACGTAAGCTTATAATCTAGCAGTATCAAGGGTTTTATTTGTCTGGCCAGGCTTTCAAGTTGGTTGTCACCGCAGTATTTTTAATAAGGCTCCTCGATAAATTTTTCTACCTTCAGAGTTAAGATGGACGCCATCTTTTGTTGCATTTTCTTTTAAGACTGTCCCTTCATAAAGGGGCTGAATTTCTTTTTCTACTATCAAAACTTTCTCTGTCGCTGCCACTTGACGAGTGAACGATCTAATTTTTTCCACTCTTTCCAAAGGACCCGCTAGTGTGAGATCGTGGCTGGCTGCAACCGTTGAGTAAAATGAAGGGATTAACAGCACTTTTTTGGCGTTCATTTTTGTTCTAATAATGCTGATGATTTGCTGCATATTGTTAATAAATTGTGCATCCGTCGTTCGATAAATCGCATCATTAGTACCGAGGGCAATAATGGCTTTATTACATTTAACTCGATCGGCAGTTAATTGTTTTAGCTGTTCAAGCTGAGAAATTGTTGACATACCGGGTAAGGCAAAATTAAAAGTATCATTACCCATAGTATTCCCCAGCCCATAGGTAATAGAATCGCCAAAAAAGCAAGTATCAATTTGAGTTTGTTTAGTCAGATCGAGTTGATACTTAACTTCATCCTCCCACCAAGGGTTAGAACTGAGGGTGTCTGTGGGTAATTCGATATAAGTTTCATTAAACATGACGAGGATTCTACCTAAATACCCCGTCTTTATTGCCCATCCTAAAATCCCTGTTAAGACAATGACATTCAATAGCAGTGAAATGGTCGCGAGCAGTTTTTTCATACAGGTATTAGCAAGGAAACTAACAGAACCGATCGATCAATATGCTACCCTAACGTAATTCATAATTATCATCAGTTTATCTCATCACGAATTAAGCGGTCGCAGTCCTCCATCTCGTTTGAGATTAATCGGCTTAAACCCTTGTATAGCTAAGCTTTCAAGTTGCTTGTCACCCCGTCAGCTTGATGAGGCAACCGTCACCTTCGTACTACTCAGATATTGCACCATTCTCAATAAAGTTCTACAACCCTCGATCTTTCCTCCATCGAATGACCAAAAACCTAGTTTTTTGAGGCTGATTGACTGGCGTGCAATATCTGAGTAGTACGAAGGTGTCTTTTTTGTGCCAGCACCTATCTTAATTATCTGGTCTTTAATATCATAACTAAATGTTGACCCGTCGGCTATCCATATATTTTCAAACTTTCTCAAGGCAAATTGTACGCTGTCGGGTAAGGGTATTGATTTTCTTGACAGCCATGAACTACTAAAATGAGGCAGTAATTATTTGAAAAATTTTTCAAATATAATGGCCGGGAAAGTTAGAAATATGAGCGATAATGCTTGTTGAGTAATTTCTTGTGGCTCACACCATAAAAATCCCTCTCTCTTTAATAATCTCGCACTCCTCAATGCCAATGGAGTTTGTGCCGTAAGCTAGCGCTCAATCTTTGCGATCCATGCCCTCTGGAGACGAACAAAACAACTGTGATGTTAGCATTAGGGAATAAATTGGCATCAAGCAGACTGCCCTTTTGTCAAGGCGATGAAGAGTAAAAATTGTTGGAAAGAGAATGGACGCAGGATTTGGCATACGCTTAGAGAGATATTTTGGTTTGTAAGGCAACGATCTATGTATATCTTGCCTTACAGCTTTTTTGAGCTCGCTTGAGCAGTGCCATTAAACTTTAGTCCTCATGATTTTACTAGACAAGATTGCATTCATTCGCTAGTTGGGATTGCCGTCTGAGACGCTGACATTGTGGGTGCTATCGCCCCAGCCAACTCCTCAATTTCACATAAAAGCTCAGCAGACAAAAGGTTTCACCAGCTAAAACTCAACAGAAAAACTCATGAATAACATAAGTTTAAATTATGTGATTGATGAGAGTATGTTAAGAAACTTAGCAAAATTTTAAGCTTAGTTGCAAAACGCAGGCTGTTGTCACCTCCGCAGAGGCAAGAGTGGTAGCTTTGATCGCAAGATGTAAGTTTTCAGCTTAACAGCTACCAACCATAAAAAATATGTACGACAAACGTCCCGATCGAGATTTGGCGACTGCTGCTGTTACTGCGGCTTTGGGAGCTGGGGTTGTCACCTCTTTTGCAGTTAGCCGAGGGCAAAATCCACTTTTGGCATTAGGAATTACGGTTTTTGCAGCGGGAGTAGCTTTAATTTGCGATCGGTTCGGCTTAATTTAAGCGATGTCAATTTTTTAATACAAAGTCAACTTATCAAAAAATCCCCGTCCTATTGGCAACTAGCAAGGGTGGGGATTTTTATTTGCTCGTTTTTCTGTCGATCGGCGGTACTTTCCCAGACGCACTCGCAACATGAAGAAACCGCGTTTATTAACAAAAAAACCTGCGCTTTCAGGCTCTTTCCCAGACAACAAATTAAGGTAATTACAGCTTGCGCGCAAGTCTTGTGGTAATTTCAGCGGCAGCCAGATAAAATATTAGCCAGCACTACCCTAGAACTTATCGTCTTTTGGTCTCAAAGGCTAAGACTGTGCCTGCAAACTTTTTTCTTGACTCGCGTCTCTATAAACAGCGATGCTATCTTGGTTGTTACCTGTAATTATTTTTGAAGGCAAATTTTTTCAAAAACGGGTGCTTCGCGCAAACAGGTAAAACTTAGCCTCGATCGATCCGCAGCAGCCCAAAGCTCAGCTTGAGTTTGCTCGTACACCTCAACCACAATTTCACACTAAAAAGTTATGGAATCCCTCGCCTACCTCGAACTTGCTCTTGTTTGCGAAGCACCCGCAGAGTCGAAAATTTTTGATTGGCCCAAGTGGCAAAACCTATCGAGTCAGACTTATGTCCGTTTGCTGTCTCTGGCTTTGATGGTGTCGGTTTTGAGTGCAGCCGGTGCGGCTTTTGCTCAAATAGATCCGAGAAACCCAAATTTGCGATCGGTTCAAGACAGGTTGCGGGATCTCGGCTATTTTCCCAGGTCTTCGACAGGTCAACTCGGCCCGGTTACTAGACAAGCTCTGACTAATTTTCAGCGAGACTATCAACTGTCGCTAACTGGCAGGCCCGATCGAGCTACTGTGATAGCACTCAACAGTTTTGCCGGGGATGACGATCGACCTTTTAAAACCTCTTTGACAACATACCATACAAATTATCGGGAACTGGGTTTTGGAGACGCGGGTGCAGATGTTTCGGCCCTCCAGCGCAGGTTGCATCAGCTAGGCTACTTCAACGCGCATCCCACAGGGAGTTTTCGCGAAGTTACTCAAAATGCGGTTAGATACTTCCAGCGAATTAATCGACTGCAGGTGACTGGAGTTGCTGACAGGCAAACTTTAGCTTTGCTGTTTGGTTCCACCAGGCCGATTCCCCCCGTTACGCTTCCGGGGAATATTTCGGGACATGGCGGTTGCAAGGGGCTGCGGTTCGGGGACAGAGGGGCGACGGTAGACTTGATCCAGCGGCAGTTAAAAGCTTTGGGCTATTTTGAAGGTGGCGTTGACGGCAAGTTTCGCGAACGCACTCTCTACGCTGTGACTCGTTTTCAGCAAGATTACAATCTGGTTTCTGACGGCTGCGCTGACACTGCTACTTTGACTGCTATAGATGCCCAGATGAGGGAAGCTCAAATTACCTCATGGACTGAGGAAAATGACCTACAGACTAATGACGGAGATTTTCTGGAGTTGGGCGATAGAGGCCGACAAGTAGAATTTGTGCAGCGGCGGCTGCAAGAATTGGGTTATTACAGGAGCCAGATTCACGGTTGGTTCGATCGACCGACTCAGGCAGCTTTGATCCGCTTTCAGAGGGATAGCGGGCTGTTCGGGACTGGGAGGGTCGATCGCAGCACTCGATCGGCTTTGCGACAAGCCAACAAGCAGGCCTCCGCGCCTGTGCCGCAAATCGCCGCTGGTCTACGGCGGGGCGATACTGGATCTGCTGTCGCACAGCTTCAGTCTGCGCTCAGAAGTCTGGGCAAAAACCCCGGTCCGGTGAACGGAGTATTTGGAGCCGAGACCGAGTTTGCGGTGCTGTCGTTTCAACAGGAACGCAATTTGTCACCGGCGACGGGTATTGCCACTCCGGCGACTTTGGCTGCGCTCCAAAACGGATTACCTGGGCGGGTGGCTGTTCGTGCTGTTCCAATTAGCAGCAGTTTTAACTCTCGATCGAGCATTCAGCAATGACAAAGGCGGCTGCAAGACCTCGGCTTTTACACAGGCCCGATCGGCGGAGTTTTTGATGCTTCAACGAAAAACGCCATCGATCGAGCGAGCGCGCAGTTACGGGGTCAGCAGCGACGATTTGTTGAGCCAAACTTTTTAGCCCCGGACTTGCGGATGCTACATCAAAGAAATCGGGTTTCTGGTTTCCGACTCATTCCTGAAATGATGTATTTTTCTTAAGAAACCCGGTTTCTGCGTAACTGCGATCGCACTTGCGCCGAAGAGTTTTGTTAAAAAAGGTAACAAGCCGTACTTGAAATCAGAAAATAGTGCACTGTCACTCGATTACATCCGTGGCGCTGATGCCGTGCTGGGCGATCGACCTCGGACAAGACCAATTGCTGGAAACCAAAGACGGCCATCCCATCCGCAAAGCTTCGTGGCAAACCGTATGAATGGTTAGCTGGCAGTCTAGCAAGTGCAACCCAGACTTTTCAGCTTGCTTCATGCCAATTTTCAAAATCGAGTCGTTGTTAAATTCGATCGTTCTGTTGCACTGAACGCAGACTAAGTGGTGGTGGTGGTGCGGGTAAGGCTGATTTATTTCATAGTGTTTGTGACCTTCGGCTAGTTCGAGTTCGCGGAGGAGGCTCATCCTTGCCATTAACTTTAAAGTTCGGTAAATGGTGGACAAGCTAATGTTTTCTCCGCGATTTTTTAACAAAGTGTACAAATCCTCGGCGCTCAGGTGATTGCCTTTGGGGAGGTTCTGAAAAACGTGCAAGATAGTTTCCCGTTGGGGAGTCATCCGCCAGCCTTTGTCATTGAGTTCGGATTTGAATGAGGACGCGGTGTAAAGTGCCATAGTGACCCTCTCAAGAAAGTCTGCCTATTGACAATAATACACAACGATCGAGATATTTGCAAATATCGAAGCTTATTGAAAAAAAGGTTGAGGAAAAAATTTGGTTTTTGATATTTTTTGACTTTTGACTGACTTTATGCCTTGCGGCAGAGGACAGAGAAGTTGTTTAGAAGTTATGAAAATTTTTACTTCTGCCGAATTCCTTCTGCCTTCTGCATAAGTGCCTAATGCCTCGCTCCGCGCTCCGGCGGGCCCGCGGGCAAATTTAAGTCAGAGACTCCAGATAGTCGCGCACGCGGTTGCGGCGCTTGGGTTGACGGAGTTTTTGCAAAGCTTTTGCTTCAATTTGGCGCACTCGCTCGCGGGACAAGTCGAGAGCGCGACCAATTTCTGCCAGCGAGTAGGGGTGTCCGTCGCCCAAACCAAAGCGCATCAGAATTACATCCCGCTCTCGGCTGGTCAAATCTGCCAGCAGTTGCTGCAAGTCGCGGTGCAAAGCTTCTCGCATCAGCATTTCTTCTGGGGAGATGCTGTCGGTTTCGAGCAAGTCGCCCAACTCTGTATCTTTTTCGTTGCCCACTTTAGTTTCCAGAGAAACAGACCGGGGGACTCGCAGCAAAACTTCTCGGACTTGGGGCGCTGTCATGTCCAACTCGACAGCGATATCTTCGATCGTAGCTGTCCGACCTTTTTCTTGAGAAATTTTGCGCTGGGCTTTTTTGATTTTGTTAAGTTTTTCGGTGATGTGGACGGGGAGGCGGATGGTGCGGCTTTGAGTGGCGATCGCCCGCGTAATTCCCTGCCGAATCCACCAGTACGCATAGGTGCTAAACCGATAGCCCCGCGTCGGATCGAACTTTTCTACCGCTCGCTCCAGTCCTAAAGTACCTTCTTGTATTAAATCGAGCAATTCTAAACCGCGATTTTGATATTTTTTCGCCACCGAAACCACCAGGCGCAGGTTCGCCTTAATCATGTGGTCTTTAGCTTCAACGCCTTCAGCTTGAATTCTTTCGATCGTCTCGACCGTCATTTCTGCTAACTCGGCCCACTGGCGCTTACCTTCGGCCATAATTTTCTTGAGTTCTGGTACGTCAGCGACGCCGGCGGTTAATGCCCAGCGTTCCAGGGAAGGTTTGTGTCCCAACTGTGCTGCCAACCGATCGCGCACCTCAATTAAATGCACGAAACGCTGAATCAGCCCTTCTTCCTGGGAAGCAGTGGTTTTTCGCAATTCCAGCAATTTGATATAGCGCTGAACTTTTTGAGCTTCCGAGACTTCTTCGTCTCGACCTAAAAGACGAACCCGACCTATTTCTTGGAGGTACAGGCGCACTAAATCTGTAGTGCGGCGGCTGGCATTTTTTTGCAATTTGGCTGCTGGGTCTGCATCCTCTGTATCTGCTGGGTCTTGGTCGATCTCGTCTCCAGCTTCTTCAGCATCTTCATCCAACACATCATCTTGCAAGGGATTGACTCGCAGTTGTTCGTCGAATTCAGCTTCAGCGTAAAAAGAGGTGGCTGGCATAGTGATTTTCTCAGTTGCTCCGGGTGAAAAGATGCTACGCTTAGCGGTTATTTATAATTATGATGCCCACTTTGTTAAGACGAAGCATCACCGCTTTGTGTTTCTTTACTAACTTTCCTGACTTTTCTGCTGTTGTTCGATCGAACTTTTGCTGCCCCACTTGTTTTACCAAGATTCTGGAAAACGCTAAGAACTTTCTGATGTAACAGGTTGAAGGCCCGAAAAGTGTGTTGTACTTCTTTGTTTATGTAGCTAGTATAGATAGTGACTGGCTAGAAACAAGTGACGTTCGTCAGAAGTTAAGTTAATCTTCATCACCAATAAGCTGGTTCCCGATCACTTCTGAAAATTAGCGATTTTTTTAATAAAACTTTATATAACTCGGCGCTCTCGATTAAATATCCCGCAGCGAGAACGCAAGTTTAATCTCTTACAGAATATGACATCCAGAGTTTGTACAGTCCGCAGTACCGAGTTAGTGGCTGACGCAAAAACCGGGTTCCTGGATGTCTTTTGCGTCAGTCGCGAGTTTGAGGGGGCGATCGACCGATAATTGTTTTGCAGTTGGCTGCTGCTTCCCCGGCGATCTCCTTCAAGATCCCCAGGATCGGAAACCGGGTTTTTTGCACTGGGCTTGCATAGAAAGCGCAGGTTTTTCCTCGCTGTTACCCGATCGATCTGGTCTGATTGAGAATGGGGATCTGCGCGTCAGTTCACTCAAATTAAAATTGCTAGCGCGGGTAAAGTTTCATCAGTTCCCTCACCTGTTCGGCGTGATACGAACTGCGAGTTAAGGGAGAAGCGACAACTTGCAAGAATCCCAAAGATTCGCCAAACTTTCTCCAAGCATCAAACTGTTCTGGAGGCACAAAGTTTTCTACGTTCAAGTGCTTTTGAGTCGGCTGCAGGTACTGTCCAACTGTTAAAATATCGCAGCCGACAGCCCGTAAGTCTTGCATCGCCTCCCGAATTTCGGCGTCAGTTTCTCCGAGGCCCACCATGATGCCGGATTTGGTGTACACCCCAGGTGCGAGTTGGCGGCTTCGCTGCAATAGTTCCAAGGTGCGATCGTACTTTCCTTGCGGCCGCACCTTGCGGTAAAGTCGCTTTACGGTTTCGGTATTGTGGTTTAGTACCTCTGGGCGGGCTGCAAGAATAATTTCTAAAGCTTGCCAGTTGCCGCACAAGTCGGGAATCAAAACTTCTATAGTTGTATCGGGCATCGCCGATCGCACCGCTTGAATGCACTCGACAAACTGAGACGCGCCTCCATCTGGCAAATCGTCCCGGTTGACAGAAGTAATCACAACGTGGTTGAGTTTGAGCCGCTGCACAGCTTGCGCCAATCTTTCGGGTTCCGTCGGATCTAAAGGTTTGGGCTTTTTCTCAAAATCGATGTCGCAGTAAGGACAGGCGCGGGTACAAGCCGGGCCCATAATCAAAAATGTGGCAGTACCTGCGTTGAAGCATTCGCCGATGTTCGGACACGAAGCCTCTTCGCAAACCGTATTCAGGGCTAAATCCCGCAAAATTTCTTTGACGTTGCCGACGCGCTCCCACTGGGGGGCTTTAACTCGCAACCACTGGGGCTTAACTGTCACGTCTGTCTCCGCCTGAGTAGTGTTTTACTAATTATTATATACGAGCTTGCTCAATTTTGACTTGAATGTGATATCCTAAAGAGATAGTGACTAAATTCGGGATGTAGCGCAGCTTGGTAGCGCACCTCGTTCGGGACGAGGGGGTCGCAGGTTCAAATCCTGTCATCCCGATTGACTTTAACTCTTTACAGGTAACGGGTTTCAGATTTATTGCTCTCTAAGATATTCCATTTTCCGCTCATCCTTCGCTCAGTCCGACTTTTCCAAGTAGCTGAGTATCTCCAACAGTGCCTCCATATCAGCCAAGTCCGCCCTCGACTTTTTACGCCGCGCTTTCAACTGGTTGAGCAAGTCGGCCGGCCCTGCAGGGTAAGCTCATCTAATTTGGTATAAATTGTACTTGACAAAACCAACAAAATATACAGGTAGCCCGATCGTCAGTAACGGTTCTATAGAACCCATTTGAGATATAAAAGGCTGCAAGCCTTGTAACCATCAGCCTAATAAAACAAAGATTAAGCTGTCGCGCATTTAAATTGCATATTCTGGGCGCGACGCCCAACCCTACTCCCCACTCATTGTTTGATTGTTTTTTTACAGACAATTTAAATGCCGCAACAGCTTAACAATAGTATTTATTGCTCCCAACCAATTCATTGTTGTCTTAATGTCGCGAATCTCTACTGAGGTAAATTTAGGCAGGAAAATACCTAAATCTCTATTAGGGATTGAAACGAGCTTTCTTTTAAAGAAATATAACCATCTTCAGAGCTTATCGCCGGAAAATACCTAAATCTCTATCAGGGATTGAAACCCTCAGTAGCCTTTTTGGCAGTAGCAGTATAAGATGTAGGGTGCGTGACTGTGAATAGATTTGGGCTTGTGTAAAAAGCCTCAACCGTCACGCACCGTAACTCGCGAGTGGAGTGCTAGCATCCCACTCACACAAAATAAGTAGTAGGACACAATTAATTACACAAAAGTTGGGCTACAAGCCTTGTCTAGTAACAAATTAGCAAAAAATCAGTGTGTAATTAATTCTGTCCAATTACTTATGACTGCCGACTAAATCAATCATTGATAAATTCACCTTCACAGATAATCGAGTCTCTCTTCTCCAAATCTTCTTGATTCCATACCGCGTTTAATGCAGCCGAACTTAAGGAAGTTGACATCGTATTTAAGGTTGTATTGTAGTATTCGACAGCATTATTAAGTTCTACCTGCGGCGCTTCCTTAAAGTACGAATTAATATCAGGCGTGCACCGCTGGGCCTGGTAGTATAAATAAGATTCAGCATTGATGCACATGACGTGGTAAAAATCCTTATTTGCTGTCGCAATATCTCCAAGTTTATACAGCGCTAAACCCCGGTTGAGATAAGCTTTAACATAGTTAGGATCGAGTTCCACTGCTTTGTTAAAGTCTTCAATTGCAAGCTGCATTTGTTTTAATTTATAGCGAACGCAACCTCTGTTATAATACGCATAAACATTGTTTGGATCGATGCCGAGTGCAGTGTTATAGTCGGCGATCGCCTGCGTATTGTCTCCTAATTGGTGGAAAGAAAGGCCGCGATTTATGTAAGCTTTGATATATCTAGGGTTCAACCGCAGCGTTTCGTTAAAGTTCTCCGTTGCTGCCTCTTTTTCTCCCAAAAGGTAGTAAGCGCGCCCCCGGTTGTAATAGGTTTTATAATTGTGGGAATTGATAGAGAGAGCTCGATTGTAGTCTTCAATTGCTTCTTCGTAATGTCCTAAATTAGCAAGTACAAGTCCCCGGTTGTTGTAGATAGCGTGGCTGTTAGGCTTACTTGCTAAAGCGCAGTTGAGATCCTCAATGGCTTTTTCGTGTTCTCCGAGATGGCGCCAAGCATTACCTCGATTCAAGTAAGCCTCGAACAAATTAGGATTGATATCTAGGGCTTGGCTGAGGTCTGCGATCGCCTTTTGGTAGTCTTTCATGTAATAGTAAACCAAGCCGCGATTGTTATAGGCTTTGGCATCGGCGGGATTGACTTGCAATATCTGATCGAAGTCCTCAAGTGCCGCTTCATAGTTTCCTTTCTTGGCGCTGTGCAAACCGCGTTTGTAAAATTGTTTGAGGTTCATAGGTCAACTTTCAGGATTGCTTGATTCTGGGGGTTGATTCCTTTGCAGTCAGGGTTTAGTTCGACAGCCGTTAATCTGTTGAAAGATCGCCCGCCTGCGGTCAGAGTAACTCTTGACTGATTCTAGGCAATCTACCGGAAACAGGATTTTATGTTTATTTTAACAGCAGTTAAATCCTCTTGAAAGAGTATGCACCTCGGCTGGATTTATTTCGTCAGTTCGATTGTTTACCCGATCGACTTTCGCTTAAAAGTCTAGCTTAATTTTGCGATCTGTATCTTTTGATTGGGCTGCGATCGGCTCGATCGCCAAATTAAGTTTGAGACAGCTACTCAGTATAAATTGTTGCCAGCAGTCCCACTGAGTAAAATTTATATCTTTTTGATAAACTTCGTCTCAGTATTTGCCGCAGCACGTCTCTACAAACTTTTGTTGCCTAATTACCCATTACCGATTACCCATTACCGATTGATTTCCTCTTCCACATAAACAGTCAATTTCTCCAAATCTGGAAGTTCGATCAATTCTTGTTCCTTTTCCTTAACCGACACGGGCATCATCACAGGTTTACGGTGTTCGATCCAGCAACTCGCCAGCGGCAAAGTTTGCTCCAAATCTTCCAAAGGCCTCGGAATTACCATCACCGCGTTCAACTCGCCAATTCGCTCAGCTTCGTACATCCCCGCTTCTACGGCTACTGCGACATCTGCGACTGCACCGCGAATAATTGCCGTACACAAACCGGCGCCAATTTTCTCATAGGCGGCCAAATGTACGTCTGCGGATTTGAGCATAGCATCGCAAGCGCCGACCATTGCCGGAAATCCCCGGGTTTCGAGCAAACCGATCGCCTGATTGCTAAGCCGAGAATAACTGCCGCTTTCGGAAAGTTCCGTCAGCCGAAAGCCGATCGGCAAAACCACTTCCAAATTAGCCAAAGGCCTAGGAATCACCAACTTAGAAACAAACTGCCCGAACTGTTCAGCAGTCTGAGCTCCAGCTTCCACAGCCAAACGCACATCCGAAATTCTGCCCCGGACGATCGCCGTACAGTGACCGGAACCAATTTTTTCGTATCCTACCAAAATCACCCCTGCCGACTTCAGCATCATGTCAGCAGTCCCCACAATTGCCGGAAAACTCTTGGTGGATACCAAACCCAAAGCAGTGTCTTTGAAGTATTCCTGGCGCTGCGATCGCTCTTCGTGACTGTTACGATCTGTTTGTCCGTCCATCTTCTATTACCTTTAGAAACTGCCCAAAATAAAAATTTGTTGATAGTTTTAGTTTCTCAGATGAGAAGACAGACTGCACGAGCTACAAGACACAGATTTCCGCTGCAATGCCTGACAAATTTCTGAGCTGCGAATAATATGAGATTACCTATTTATATTTGATCTTTCTGCCTTCAGCATAGCTGCCTTTTGCCGAAATGAGGGCTACCCGGAACCGCCCGAGAGACTTTGACCGTTTTCCTCCGATCGATTAAAAGCTTGCCGGTGCGGAAACAGCGTTCCCAGCAGCCGATTGATGTGAGCTTGGCCGTAGAGAATAGTTGGCGTCTCCCCTGGTTGGGGCTGCTCTGCGGCTGTGGATTCCGGCGGCTCAGGGGCAGTCTCCGGCGCAGTTTGAGGCGGTGTTTGAGAGGGTTCTGGTGGATCGATCGGCTCGATCGGTCGATCGACCGGTGGCGTACTGGCGGAGGGTGTTTCCGGTGCTGCGGTTGCTGCTGCGGTTGCTTCTGGTGCAACTTGGCGGCTGGTATCTCCGATTAGAGAACCTGCTGGCAAAATTTGCATTTTGTCGATACAAGGATCGATCAGCGTCGTCCCCGCGCCAATACAGGCATTTGCCCCGATCGTTCCCGCACCTACCACTAGCACCCCTGCACCCAGAATCACGCCTGCCCCGATGTCCAGAGTACCTTCACGGGCGTGAAGGATAACTCCCATGCCGATACACGCACCGGCGGCGATCGAAATCCGGCTGCCCGGATCTGCTTGCAGGATTGCTCCAGGGGCGATCGTCGCACCCTCATTCACAACTACATCGCCACTCATCAAAATCTGAGAGTTGCTACTTAATTGCAGTGGCGATAAATACATTCAACTTCACCATGACATGAGCTATAATTTTAGATACAAGGACTTTAAATTACTGCGTTTTCTCGACTGATAAATTTAACGCGGTCAATCTAAGAAACGAGAATTTACTATATTGAGAAGCTTGATGCTTTAACGTTTTCTAGAAAGTTTCAGCAGATTCTAGATTTTGACCAACTGTTCTCAATCGAGCTCTCTAAATATCTAAAATCCAACTTAAATTTGCTTGGGTTTCTCCCGTGGGCCCAGCGCGAGGACTTAACGGGAGAAACAACCTAAATACCTTGCAAATTAAGGTCGCTGGATAATTTCTTCGAGCACCCGGCGCTTGGCCTTGGAGTCGATACCCAGCAAGCGGACGTACTCGCCGCTGTGTTCTTTGAGACAGCTTTCGAGGGCGGAAATCACTTCGGATTCGCGGTTGGAGGAGATCGGCGCGCAACTGCTCCAAGAACCGGTGCGGAAACGGCGCGCGTCGGCGTGTTCCGTACCAATTTTGTAGCCTTGGGAAAGCAGGTTGCGGATTTGGTCGATCGTCTTGCCGGTCAAACTTCCGCTGCTCGCCGAACCAGTCGAAGCTGCTTTGTATCCCGATGTTCCAGCCGGCTTAGATGTTGCTGCCGGCTTAGCCGATTGAGCAACCGGGCCGTCGGGACGCTGAATAATTTCTTCAACTATGCGCCGCTTAGCTTTCGGGTCAATCCCGATCAAGCGCACGTACTCGCCCGGGTACTGGTTCATCACATCTTCCAAAGCGGCGATCGCCTCAGATTCATTTCTCACTTGCAGCGAAGCCCCGCTTTGCCAAGAACTGGTGCGGAAGCGGCGCGCGTCGGCGTGTTCTGTCCCCACCTTGTAGCCTTGAGCTAGCAAGCCGCGAACCTGAGCCACTGTTTCGGCACTCAATTTGCCGCTTGACACGGAACCGCTATTGTGGTGGCGAGCTTGTGCAACTTTACCGTTAGACTTGTGAGTTTGCGCGCCGTTAGAACCGTTAGAGCCGTTGTCTCCCGGTCTTTGGACGATTTCTTCTAGTACGCGGCGCTTGGCTTTAGTGTCAATTCCGATCAAGCGGACGTATTCTCCTTCGTGCTCAGCCATGCAAGCTGACAAAGCCGCGATTACTTCAGAGTCGCGCTTTGAGGAAATCGGGCCGCAAGTGCGCCAAGAACCGGTCCGGAAGTGTCGCACGTCGGCGTGTTCGGCTCCCACGCTGTATCCTTGAGCTAGTAAATTGCGGATGCTATCGGCTAGAGAAGAACTCAATTGGGTGCCGGCATTGGTAGAATATTTGGTTTGAGTCATATTTGGGTTTTTAGTTTGTTCGTTGCGAATTGGTGCTAGACAGGCGATGTTCTCAGCGCAGCGATAACCCGTTCTCAGAGCGTCATTGATGCCGATGACATGGGTCGCAAATTGAACGTCAGAATCTAGAACGTCAGGCAAGCGATCGGCCTGCTTCTGATTAGTGATGATGGCTCCCGAAGGTACGTACTTACCGGGGGGAATCTCCACATCTTTAATTAGTACGTGCATCATGACAATGCAGCCGTTGCCCACTCTGGCATTGAACACCGTAGAGCGAAAGCCGATAAAGCAGTCGTCGCCCACGTAGGCAGGGCCGTGAATTAAACTCATGTGGGTGAGGGAAGTATTTTTCCCCACCCACACAGAATAGGATTTGTCGTCGTCTCCTGTGACTCGGCCTTGTTCTAGGCCGTGAATCACTACTCCGTCTTGAATGTTGCTTCCTTGTCCGATATAAAAAGGAGTGCCTTCATCGGCGCGGATAGATGTCCCGGGAGCAATCATCACATTAGAACCGATATGCACATCCCCAATAATGTTAGAAAAGGAATGTACGAAGGCGGTATCGTGAATTTTGGGCTCAGCCAAGTTTTTCGACCAAGGCGTCGGGGGAGCCGCAACGTTGCGGACTGCCATAAATTAAGTTCTCCTAAGCTGAAAATTTTTTTGTTAGTTGTTAGTTGTTAGTTGTTCACTGTTAGTTGTTCACTGTTAGCTGTTCACTGTTAGCTGTCAACTGTTCACTGTTAGCTGTTCACTGTTTACTGCCAACTATCAACTGCCAACTATCAACTGCCAACTGTCAACTGCCAACTGCCAACTGCCAACTGCCAACTGTCAACTAGCGGTACGGGTCGTCTTTTTTACTGTAAATGAGGCGGTTTTCTACATTGACAGTATCTATAATGCCTACTACCAGAGCGTCGATCGGACGGTTTTCGCTCCCGGGCGCGATCCGGGCTGCGCTGCCTCGGGTTACTAAAACCCATTCATCTATACCAGCGCCCACACAGTCAGCGGCTACCTCATAGCCGGGAACTGGTGAACCTTCTTCATTGATGAATTGCAGCAGTAGAAATTTCGATCCTCTCAGCGTCGGCTCTTTTTGGGTACTGACAACTGTGCCGAGAACTTTGGCCATTTGCATTTTAGGTAATAGGTAATAGGTAATTGGTGATTGTCATTTTTAAACTGTCACTTGTCTTTTTTAATTAGCTTTACTCAGTCCGCTGTCCGCCGTTTAGAGTTCTTCGTCTAGTAACTAATGACTCATGAATGATGACTAATAACCAATATCCCATGCCCACCTCAATTAAAAATTAAAAATGCTAAATCAAAAACAGCGCGCTTTTTAATTTTTAATTTTTAATTTTTAATTACCAAACGCCCCTAACAGCCGTGAAGCGAAGCTATCCCGTAGGGAATCGCCACTCTTACGATCTGTTGAGAGGGCGAATGCCGCTTACGCCTTCGCGGAACTGTTCTACAGCTTCGGTGTAGCGAATCGGCAGCACGTACTCCAAGTTTTCGTGAGGGCGGGCGATAATGTGGGTGGACATCACTTGTCCGCCGTTAACGCGCTTCA
This sequence comes from Microcoleus sp. N3A4, assembly GCF_036701805.1. NCBI lineage: Bacteria > Bacillati > Cyanobacteriota > Cyanophyceae > Oscillatoriales > Microcoleaceae > Microcoleus > Microcoleus sp. N3A4. The sequence goes on along the minus strand of NZ_JAUBRJ010000030.1, from coordinate 34,493 downwards.
CCGACTCTACTCCGGCGGCGACGGAAGCTTGCACTTCCGAGACATCTCCTCTTACAATGACTGTAACGCGAGCGCTACCGATTTTTTCGTAGCCTACCAAGGTGACGCGGGCTGCTTTGACCATCGCGTCAGCAGCTTCTACCACTGCGGGGAAGCCTAGGGTTTCGATCATGCCAACTGCAATTGCCATTGGTTTTACTCCTGATTGAATATTTGGGGAACTAAACAGTTAATTTTTGAAGATCGCACTACTTTTCGTTTTACGAAATTTTTGTGCGCTAAGAACTTAGTAGCCTCGGAACTGTTCTACTGCTTCTGTATACCGAATCGGCAGAACGTATTCTAGGTTTTCGTGGGGGCGAGCGATGATGTGGGTAGAGACGACTTCTCCGCCGTTCACCCGCTTTACTGATTCCACTCCTGCTGCGACTGAGGCTTGGACTTCCGACACGTTGCCGCGCACAATTACTGTGACGCGGGCGCTGCCGATTTTTTCATAGCCCACGAGGGTAACGCGGGCTGCTTTGACCATAGCATCGGCAGCTTCCACAACAGCGGGAAAACCTTTTGTCTCAATCATTCCCACGGCAATTGACATTTTTGAATCTCCTTTGAGGATTAGCGAAATTACCGTTACAAATCTTTGAGAAATCTAAAAATTTGGACGGGGAGGCCCACATTATTTAGTAATGCAGTGTAAAGCTTCCTATCCTTTAAGAATAGGGGAAGCTGTCCACCTTGACAATATAAACTAACATCATAATGTTTAATAACAAAAATTAAATTTTTTTATGTTACTTTGAAAAATTTAATATTTCTTTAATAATCTTAATATTGAGAGGAGTAGATGTCGGCGGCGATCGGGGAGTAAAGTAAGTAAAAATACTTGAAAAGTAGAGTTCGGTAGGTACAAGGAAGCGCTTCTCAGTGTCGGGAAACTTGGGGATTTCCCAAGGGGGATCGCGAGGAAACGGGCAAAACAGGCAGTCTTGGCGCTCGGCAGGCATTTTTTTCTTTGAGCGCCGAACTTGAGAAGCCTGTAATTTTGTATTGAGAAAATTTTCACTTTTGATGCTTTAATGTATAGTTAATCTTGTTGAGTGCAAATTATTTTGCCAGAACTATACGATCGGGTTTAGTCAAAGTTTTAGGGTATCGGGCGATCGCCCGCGACTGTTTTTGTATAAAGGCAGCCGGTAATTTGAAGTTTAAGGGATAGATTAAATGACTCAATTTCTCCTCCAAGCCTGTTGGTGGGTACCTTTATATAGCTTAATAGGCGCAATTTTAACTTTGCCGTGGTCTACCGGCACCATTCGCAGAACAGGCCCGAGACCGGCGGCTTACTTTAATTTGCTAATGACTGTGTTGGCTTTCCTACACGGGTCAGTTATTTTTACAGCGAGTTGGGATCGACCGCCCCAACAGTTGCTCGTGCACTGGGTGCAAGCAGCAGGTTTAGATTTATCTTTTGCAATACAAATCTCCACGGTCAGCGTCGGAGCAATGGAGTTAGTTTCAGTTATAAGTTTACTAGCACAAATTTATGCTCTCGGCTACATGGAAAAAGACTGGGCGCTAGCTCGATTTTTTGGGCTGATGGGTTTTTTTGAAGCGGCAATTAGCGGCATTGCGATTAGCGACTCGCTGCTTCTAACTTACGCTTTGTTGGAAATGCTGACGCTTTCAACTTACTTGCTAGTAGGATTTTGGTACGCTCAACCGCTCGTAGTAACAGCCGCTAGAGATGCCTTTTTAACAAAGCGTGTAGGAGACGTGCCGCTGTTGATGGGAGTAGTGACGCTTTCAACTTTAGCGGGAAGTTTGAATTTTTCCGATTTGGAAAAATGGGCGGAAACTGCAACTTTGTCTCCTGTAGTGGCGACTCTTTTAGGTTTGGCTTTAATCGCCGCACCTACGGCCAAGTGCGCTCAATTTCCCTTCCATTTGTGGCTCGACGAGGCGATGGAAGGGCCCAACCCGGCTTCCATTATGCGGAATACGGTAGTTGTGGGCGCAGGGGCTTATGTTTTGATTAAACTTCAGCCTGTTTTAGCGCTGTCGCCCGTGACTGATGCGGTGCTGGTGGTTTTGGGTGCGGTGACGGCTGTTGGCGCTTCCTTGGTGGCGATCGCCCAAATCGACATCAAAAGAGCACTATCGCATTCTACCAGCGCTTCTTTGGGTTTAGTGTTTATCGCAGTGGGGCTCAATCAAGTTGACATTGCTTTGCTGTTGCTGTTCGCGCACTCGATCGCCAAGGGCTTATTATTCATGAGCGTAGGGTCAATTATTACCACAACTAACACTCAAGATTTAACAGAAATGGGTGGGTTGTGGTCGAAGATGCCTGCCACGACTACGGCTTATTTAGTAGGCGCTGCGGGGATGGTGGCGCTGTTGCCTCTGGGCAACTTTTGGGCGATGCGGCGCTGGCTCAACGGTTTTTGGACGGTGCCTTTGTGGCTGGTAATTGTGTTGCTTTTGGTTAATGGTTTGACGGCGCTAAATTTAACTCGCATATTCGGTTTAGTGTTTGTCGGAAAACCGCAGCCGAAAACTCGCAGAGCTCCAGAAGTTGGTTGGCCGATGGCTTTGCCAATGGTAATTTTGACGGTGATGGGGCTGTTAGTGCCTTGGATGTTGCAGAAGTGGCAACTGTTAATTAGTTGGAGCGGGCCTTGGGCGGAAACAGGAGATTTTGATGCTTTAAATTTGCTTTTGAAGACGCTGGATACGCCGCTGTTGATGTTATCTGGGTTGATTGGCTGTGCGGTTGGGGTGGCGATTTATTGGTACGGGGTGTTACCTCGACCGGTACGGCTACCTGTTCCGGTTTTGCAGGATTTGTTTGCTTACGATTTTTATATCGATCGAATTTACCGCTTGACTGTCGTTTGGGCTGTGGCTTCTATTTCTAAAATCAGCGCTTGGACAGACAGGTATTTGGTGGACGGGGCGGTTAATTTGTTCGGTTTGGCGACAATTTTCAGCGGCGAAGGGTTGAAGTACAGCGGCACCGGTCAGTCGCAGTTTTATGTGTTGACTATTGCGGGGGGGGTTGCTGTGTTGCTGGCGTTGATTATTTGGCAGTTTTAAACTGTAGAGGTTGGCAGATGAATTTTTCGGGGTTTGTCTGCTTTTTGTCTGATGTTATTTAATTTTCAACCGCAGATGAGGGCGGATGAACGCAGATGAACGCAGGTGATTTTCTTCTGGGTTTGTCTGCTTTTTTATCGATTTTTACTCAAACTCGATCGGCCACAATTCGGCAACGGGAACTTCCCAACCGGGCAAAAGATCGGGAATTGCAATCGTGTCGCCGTCTCTCAATACAACTGGTTCGGATGTCGGAGTGTAAATTGTTACTGTGCGCTTGTCCGGGTCGATTAATATTCCGACTTTGGCTCCGAGTTCGATGAATGATAGAATTTTTTCTTGCAGGGGTTTGAGGCGATCGGACTGAGATTTGATTTCTACAACTAAGTCGGGAACGAGTTCGGCAAAATACCTTTTACTTTGTTTGAGGCGATCGGCTACCACAAACGAAACGTCCGGTGCTCTCAGATCGGAATTGGGGAGGATAAACCCGCCGCTAGATTCAAATACTCGTCCGAGTTTGCGAGGTTTGACCCAGTTCCCCAAAAGTCTGCCAAACTCAAGTCCAATTTCGCTCGATACAATGTCTGATGGGCCCATAACGATAATCTTCCCGTCTACCAGTTCTAATTGGTAGTCTAGATGTGCTTCCGAGAGTATAACTTGCACCCGTTCTAAGTCGGCAACTGTTAAGTGGGTGGAAGGATAGTCGGATTGAATTTGCAAATCTTCCCGGTCTGTGAGACTTTCTGTAAGACTTGAGGTCATGGGACGGTTCCAAATACATCTGAAGCTATGTTAACAAAAAAAATTAGCCGATCGCTTTTATATTTAGTTGCTTTGCGTTAATGTTAAATATAGTTTAAAAATCTGTAGTAAAGGAAAGTTTTAATTGATGCTCAGTGCTTTAATCTGGATACCAATGTTGGCTGCCGCCGTGATTGGGTTGTGGCCCGGTTCAGTGAGTTCTAAGATAGTTCGGAATGCCGCGCTCGCTATTGCGGGCATAACTTTTATTCTCTCGGTGATTTTGGCAACTCAGTTTGATGCTAGTACCGGTCATTTACAGTTTTCGGAATTTGTTCTTTGGATAGATGCTTTGGGATTGAATTACAATCTCGGCGTTGACGGTTTGTCTCTGCCTTTGGTAATTTTAAATACTCTGCTGACAGGGGTAGCTATTTATGCTACGGATGAGTCTATCCGCAGACCTAGATTTTATTATTCTTTGATGCTGTTAATTACCGGCGGCGTAACGGGGGCTTTTTTATCTCAAAACTTGCTGCTATTTTTCCTGTTTTTTGAGATAGAATTGATTCCGCTTTACCTGTTAATTGCGATTTGGGGAGGCGAGCGCCGGGGTTATGCTGCTACTAAGTTTTTAATCTATACTGCTTTTTCGGGCATTGTACTGCTGGCTGCTTTCTTGGGAACTGTTTGGCTGAGTGGTGCTTCTAGTTTCGATTTGGTTGGTGGAGCGGGCGCATTGCATTTGCAAGGAGGATTGCCTTTACCTTTGGTAAGGCAAATTATTTTACTGGCTGGGGTGTTGCTGGCTTTTGGGATTAAGATGCCTTTGGTGCCTTTTCATACTTGGCTGCCGGATGCTCACGTAGAAGCTTCGACGCCGGTTTCGGTGCTGCTGGCGGGGGTGCTTTTGAAGCTGGGAACTTACGGGATGCTGCGCTTTGGTTTGGGTTTGTTTCCCGATGCGTGGGCGGTGGCGGCGCCTTGGTTGGCGAGTTGGGCTGTGGTAAGCGTGCTTTACGGGGCGAGTTGCGCGATCGCCCAAAAAGATATGAAAAAAATTGTAGCTTACAGTTCGATCGCTCACATGGGCTACATTTTGTTAGCTAGCGCTGCAGCTACTCCGATTAGTATGTTGGGAACCGTTTTGCAAATGGTTAGCCACGGTTTAATTTCGGGGCTGCTATTTTTGAGTGTCGGCGTTGTTTACAAAAAATCCGGCACCCGCAACATCGATGTACTCAAAGGTTTGTTCAATCCCGATCGCGGTTTGCCGATGATTGGCAGCTTAATGATCCTCGGCGTGATGGCGAGTGCAGGCATTCCGGGTTTGGCTGGATTTATTGCTGAATTTTTCATATTTCGGGGCAGTTTGCCAGTGTTTCCCGTGCAAACTTTGCTCTGCATGATCGGCACTGGTTTAACTTCAGTTTACTTTTTAATTATGGTCAACCGCGCCTTTTTCGGCCGCCTTTCGGATTTGGTGGTAAATTTGCCGCAAGTCCGCTGGGACGATCGCATTCCTTCGCTGGTTTTAGCAATAATTATTGCAATCATGGGAGTACAGCCGGGAGTTTTAGTTGCTTTGAGCGAAAAAACTGCGATCGCAATGGCAGCTCCTGGGCCCGCGCCAGTTAAAGTTTCTCAAAACTTAGACTGATAGGATGTCCGGTCGATCGACCGCAATCCAATTCGTTTGTAGTGAGGAATGCAAGTTTTCATAAAATTCTGATGACTGTTGTACTCACTACAAACAAACGCACTCTGCAGAAACCGTAAAAAACCCGCTTTATGCGATCGAGAGTGCGTCGAGGAGGATAAGTATTTTTACATCAAAATAAAATAAATATTTATGTTTTTAGGTAGCAACTGTTGCAAAAAATGATATAATTGCACTGTTATAAAGAGTAAAAAAATAGTTATTAAATTCAGGCTGAATCCAGATGACAAGTACCGTATTAAAACCGTCTGTCCATCCCCTAGCCGCATACATTGACCTCTTGGAGTCAGGCAAAGCTTTACTTCCTGAATCTGCGGAAAATGTAGTAGAAGTTGTCGGGGTTCTCAAAAGTTACGGTGTGGTTCTCGATGCTTACTCCCGCAATCTCAACTACATCGCAGAAGAACAGTTTTTAGTGCTTTTTCCATTTTTCAAATATTTCAACGGAGAGGTGACGCTGCCGAAGTTAATCCGCTATTGGTGGCACGATCGCATTAATTTTGAGTATGCGGAGTATTGCATGAGAACAATGCTTTGGCACGGCGGCGGCGGTTTGGACAGTTATTTGGATTCGCCGGAATTTAGCAGTTTGACAGAAAGGGCGATCGCGGCTAAATTGAAAGGCAATTTTTTCATGCAGGGACTCCACAAAGCATTTCCCGATTTTTTGCCCGAACAAGTGCGGATGCTGGCTTACTACACCGGTCTCGGTCAGTTTTGGCGGGTAATGAGCGATTTATTCATGGACTTATCTGATTCCTACGATCGAGGGGAAACTAAGTCTATTTCTGATGTAGTTGATTTTGTCAAAGCCGGTTTAGTCGCCGCGGCCAGCCTACCGATTACCTACAGCGTCAAGATTGGCCCTCAAGTCTACGATATACTGCCAGCGACGGCTAATTTGACATTTTTACCAGATGTAGCGGTGCCTTATGTAGAGGCTGTTTTCTTTCGGGGCACGGCGTTTTTTGGCACAGTTTCATACAACGCGCAAGCTCATCAAATCCCGGAAGAACAAAGAGAATTTGCCTACGGGGCTTTGTTTGCTGACCCTTTACCGATCGGAGGTGCAGGGATTCCGCCAACTCAATTAATGCAAGATATGCGGCATTATTTGCCGGAGTATTTGCACGAAGTTTATCGCACTAGCTGTCGGGGTGAAGACGATGTGCGGGTGCAAATTTGCCAGAGTTTTCAGAAGTCGATGTTTTGCGTGACGACGGCGACTATTTTGGGTTTAGCACCTCATCCCATGAATACATCAGATCCAGAGGAAAAAAAGGCTAATCGGGCTTATTTGGAAGGTTGGATGGATCGGTTTGGGAATTCTCGCTTGGATTGGGCAAATCAGCCAACTAACAGGGCCTGTCAGTTGTTCCCAGAACGGTAGAATGGCGACTGGTTTCAACCTGCTAGATTTGATATAGCAGAAGGAAGAAGTAATTAGTTAGTTGTTAGTTGTTAGTTGTTATTTGTTATTTGCTAGTTATCATAATCAATAACTAATAACTAATAACCCTACTATCTAAATTCGGATTAACAGACTGAGACCGTGAGAATCGGTTCCGCAAGTTCCAAGCAAACGGTGAGTTTCTGCTAAATCTTTGACTAAAGCAGTTTGTTTGGGGCTTGGTTTCCAAGGATTGGGATTATTGTAAGCATAGTATGTTTCTACGCCGTCAATGCCAAGACGAGCGGCTTCTGGGATGAGTTTATCTGCGGTCGATCGATACCGGCAAGGATGTGCGAGAACTGCTAAACCTCCTGCTTCCTGAATAGCTTTAATTACTTTTGCGGCTGGATAATTATCGCTACCTACCGTACCTTTATCACCTCGCAAGTAAGGTTTGAGACTGGGATGTTGCGGATCGAAGGCGTAAGCGAGAATGTGTACGTCGTTGTTGAGCAATTCGGCATTAATTTCAGCGCCCGTCCATAGAGTTGGTGCTGCGATGTTGTTCTTGGGATGGTTTAATTTCCAATTATCCAACCAAATTTGAGCTTGGTCGTAGCCTTTGGTGCTGTGGTGGTCGGTGATAGCTAAGCCTTTGAGACCGATCGCGATCGCTTGTTCCATCACTTTTTCTGACTGCGATCGCCCGTCAGAGTTAATTGTGTGCAGGTGGAAGTTATAGGAACCCGGACAGCTATCGACATCAATTGTCTGGAAGACTTGTTTGAGTGCTGAGCTATTTTGGGCTTCTGGTTTGAGACTAGAATCGTGGCAGGGAGCGATATTGACAGCCATAAGGGTTTCTATAAAAAAAACTAGCCTTGTTTAATATATCGAATAAATTGATATGTTGCACCGATCGCGATAGTTACAATAGCGATTTACCGTGGTGCGGGGGCGGGTTTATGAGATTATTGATTTTAGGCAATTACGATCGGTAAAACCTGCCTCTACAGGTTTGTTGAGAATGCCACAAGATATTAATTCAATCGCACTTTAAACCTGCGGCTGCGGCTGTGGGAAATTCGATCGGCACAAATGTAAAGCCATATAGTTCTTTAGAACATCGAACGATATGCGCCAATCCTTTAGGAGGGTTTTTCCGATTGCCGGTTTTCGGGTAAAACTCAATTATACCTGTAGCTCCCTCGGCTTTAAAATTTGGATCGGCTAAGGTTTGTTGCATTCCCTCGCGGCTTGGTTCCGGCTGCATTTCTAGGGCTTTAATCAGCGTCCGACTCGCGTCGTAGGTTAAAGCCGATCGAGTATTCACCGGGCCTCCCCACAATTTTTGAGCATTTTCAGGAAATGTTTTGTCAAAACTTGTTAAGGGATGCCAAAACACAGATATAGCAAGTTTTTCGATAGATTTTAGCTGGGATGCAGCTTCTAAAGTTCTCGGTTCGTACACCGTCCAGGGCGCGACAATCCAATTGCGATCGCCGTTAGCTTTAATCATTTCGATCGCATTTTCTAAGGCATTAGTGACTTGAGCGTCAGGAATTAGAACTAAGGCTGTTTTTCCGTTGTTATTAATTTTATTGATTTCTTTGATTGCTTTTTCAGCGGTGAAATCTTTGCTAGACAAGTCGTAAAACCCGTTTATCCTGACTGGTGAAATTCCTTTGGTTTTCGATAGCTTTTGAAATTCTTCCCATAAAGAAGCAGTGAATGGACTATTAGGATTGTAAAAGCCGATGACTTTTTCTTGACCTACTTTGAATAATTGAGTGACTAAAGATTCAGCTTCTATGCTGGTGGTGGGAGCAGTCCGAAAGAAAAAGTTTCGAGGTTTCCTGGTCAGTTCTTCCGTGGTACTTCCTGGCGAAATCGCAACTAATTTATTGACATTATAAATATCTACTGTTTCCACAGTCATATCACTGGTGTAGTGTCCGATGACTGCTAAAATATCCGATTCAGCAACTAAAGAATTGGCTCTTTTAACTGCCTCTGACTTGATATTTCCATCATCGGCAATGATTACTCTCAGACCTTTGCCATTAATACCTTTTGGTTCGATAAATTCTTGACCGGGAAAATCTTTATTGTTATCATTTACAGCGATCAGGCCTAAATTAACTTCGGTTTGAGCTTGAGCAACGCCGCGCAGTAGTTCTTCGGCTAAGTTGGCATTGATGATACTACCGTCCTGATTTCTACGGATGGGAACAACGATCGCGATCGTGTAATACTCTGCTTTTGTTGCCATCAGCAGCGCATTATTCATGTAGATTACAGTTTCTGGATCTTTACGATCTTCTCGCCACGACTGTTTGAACAATTTCAAAGCTTCTGGATAATTTCCAGCGGCAAACTCTTTAATTGCTCTTTGTTTTGACCACAATGGCGAGGCTTGAATGATGAGTTCTTCTCCCGCGCTGACTCGCTCAACACGATCTAATGAACTTTGTTGTCGAAGTAAAAGGTGGATAAAATAGGCGATCGCCAATGCAGCGCCCAGTCCCGCAACTGGGAACAACAACCAGCGAAAGTTCCATCGAGCTAATCTACCTGGTGGCTGTGGCAATGCGATCGGCTGTGGCAATGCGATCGGCTGTGGCAATTCGATCGGCTGTGGCAATGCGATCGGCTGTGGCAATGCGATCGGCTGTGGCAATTGAAGAGAATCCAAGGCTTGCAACACCTCAGTAGCAGATTGGTAGCGCTGCTGAAAGTGGTAACGCACCATTTGATTTAAAATATTTTTGAGACCATCGCTAACTTGTAACATCGGTCGATCGGATGTTGAATAATCCCAGATAACTTCGCCAGTATCGGAGTCATGTGGTAGATTTCTAGGATGTCGGCCGGTGAGAGCTTGAATAGCGACAATTCCTACTGTATAAATATCATTGTAGGGTTGCGGAGTTAATCGCGGCCTATATTGTTCGGCAGGCATATAACCGGTTGTGCCGATCGCCTGCGATGTGAATATTTCACCTCTACTGTTAGAGGTGAAAGTGCTGATTTCTTTGACAGCTCCAAAATCAATCAGTACAATTGTACCATCGTTTGTGCGCCGAATTAAGTTAGAAGGTGTAATATCCCGGTGAATAACATCTGCTTGGTGAACAAAAATTAAAATTTCTAGAATTTCTTGTAAAAAGGTGATTACACCTGCTTCCGTCCATTGCTGGCCCTGACAGAGTTCTTGAGTGAGGGGTACTCCTTCAATGAATTCTTGAACTAAGTAAAATTTGCCATTTTCATCATCGAAATGATCGAACAATTGTGGAATGCGCGAGTCATTGCCCAGAGTCTGCAAAGCCCTAGTTTCTCTTTGAAATCGCCTCGTTGCTTGTGCCAATACATCGGGCTTTTCGGGTTCGCGACAAAGAATTTCTTTAATTACGCACGGAGGACGATCGGGATTTTGTAAATCTTGAGCCGTGTAGGTTCTAGCAAATCCTCCCTGTCCTAATCTATCAATGATTTGGTAGCGTCCAGCTAGTATATCTCCGGGATTGAGACACATAAATTTTATAGTACCTGTTGGGGCGCGATCGTTGGTGCTGATTATCATACCAAATCCGGGTTCGCTACGCTATTTATGAGACTCGGCGGTTGAAACTCATATGTTGCATCATTCTCAAGAACGGGCAAGATGCCCGTTCCACAAGAAAATTGAATTTTTGTGGAACGGGCATCTTGCCCGTTTCTACTCTAAAAACAAATTCCCAGGGATGACCTGGGAATGATAAATTTTAAAAAAAAGTAGTGCTGTTTTAATATATTTAATTAGCTCAAAAGCTTTCATAATCGAACATCGACCGTGGGAGATTTGAAGGTGGACTGCGGGGCGGGCATTCCTGTGCAGGTGCCGCACCCGATCGCATTTTCCAGTCTCAAGAAAACAGTTGCATTCATATTCTAGTACCAGTTAAGCTTGGCTGCTGTTGCGAGTCTGGCTAGCCAGCTCCAACAGTTGCGCCCAGCGTTTTTGGACTTGTTTGGGAGTGCATTTGAGCGCGGTGGCGATCGCCTTGTCGCTTTCTTGATTCCGCTTCATTTCTAACAGTTGCTGCATTTCCGGCGAGAGTTGAGCGCGAAATGCTTCCCATTTGTCAGAAGTCATTCCCAGCTTTTGATCGACATCAGCACCCAGCCATTCGTGTACGAGTTGCCAATTTTGAGTGCGGGCAAATTTTTCGACGTGGTACTTAAACCGCTGTTGCAAGTAGTCGCGCTGGCGGGAAGACAAACCGAGAACGCGATCGATTTCTGAAGCAGAAAGGTCTTGCAGTTTTAAAGTGAGGTAGTCCACACATTCTGGTTGATTTTGCGCTTCCAAATAAGCAATCAATTCCGAGACTACCCGATCGCGCAGCACTGCATCAGCCGGATCGACAGTTTCCGATACCATTTGCTCGCGCACTTGTTGCAGCGCCGGAGAGCGGCTGTGCATTTCCGCATCTTCTCCCTTGCCCGACTCTACAGCCATTTCAATGTCGATCGCAGTTTCGGGAGGTTGGCCCTTGGCAAATCCTTGAGCGCGCAACACGATCAGGCGCTGGCGGTTGCGGCCGGGCAAACCAATTTGGCGTTTGGCGTAGTGTTCGGTGAAAGCCATGTACTCAGCCAATTCTAGCTGCGTGCGGGGCTGGTAGGTGGCATCGAGTTGGTGTTCGCGGCGGAAAGCTCGCAGAGATTCGATGTAAAAGCCTTGCAAAAAGTCTTCAATCATGTTGTAGCGAGCTTGAAAGTTCAAGTTCGATCGGAAGGAAGCAACATGGCGGTAAACCATCGCCGCGAGGTGGGAGTGCAATTCGACGCGGCCTTGTTTTGAACCGAGGCGGTAGTATTGCAGGGTTTTTTGCAACCGGTGCTCGGCCAAGGTGATTTGCCAAGCTTCCACTTCGCCAGAAATTTGGATGCGATCGCTTTTTTGGCAAATCCGTTCGACTTCCTTAGCAATCCGCATCGCCACTGCTTGAGCGCTGCGGCTGGCAGTTTTCATCTCTGCTTGCAATTCTTTGAGGGCGAACTCAGCCAAAGCCAGGGTATTGATGCTGGAAACTGTATTGATTTCGGCGGTTTGTTCGGTGGAGGCGGCCGGAATGGAGTTGAGGTTAGAAGCGGTGTTGCAGTTGGCGGTGGTGGCGGCAGTTTTGACAGTCATGGCGTTTATCTGGTAGCGCACAGCGTGCGAGGACATTTGTCAGAGAGCGAGGCGGCAGTTGCTGGCGGTTTCGCTTGCTGTGCTGATTCAACTCTCCATACATTGAATATTAGGGAAGTAGAAATCATTGCAGTGATGCGAGTGTTCCACTCTCTCATGCAACAGTTTTTGGCTGCTGAATCTGATTCTAAGCGCTGGCTGTGGAAGATTGGTTTTATTGCCCTTAAAGCCAGACTGTACAAGCATTCTGAGCTGTTAGTCGGGTAGGGCGATCGCGACAAAGATGGACGGTGTTCTGGGGCCTCTGAGTGGACAATTTACCAACTGGCCTTTTGAGGTGGTTTTGGGCGATCGAGATTACGGAATCGAGACTCGGCAGAGTGTAGCGAACTGCAATGTATTCTGAAGCTACGGCACAGCAGTTAGGAAACCCGGTTAATCTGCAAATTCGATCTTATGGCAGAAGGAAGAAGGAAGAAGGAAGAAGCACAGAGAGCTTTGTTTGCAAACAATTCACGCTGATTCTTTCTCTAATACCAAAGTCACCGGCCCGTCATTCTCGATCGAGACTTGCATCATCGCTCCAAACAGCCCTGTTTCGACTTTTAAGCCGCTCTGGCGCAACTTTTCGACAAATTTCTCATAAAGAATTTCAGCTCTTTCAGGAGCCGCTGCTCGATCGAAGGAAGGTCGCCGACCTTTGCGACAGTCGCCGTAGAGCGTAAACTGACTGACAACCAGCAACTCGCCGCCGATGTCTTGTACGGACTTGTCCCAGCGGCCGGTATCTCTAGCCGAGTCTGGAAACAAACGCAATTCTAGGCATTTCCGAGCCATCCAATCGAGTTCTGATTCGGTGTCGGTGTCTGCAATACCTACAAGCAAGTTAAGTCCGCGGCCAATTTTGCCGACAATTTGACCTTCAATTTCGACTTGAGATGATTTTACTCGCTGGATGATGACTCGCATTGGAAATCGGTAATTGGTAATAGGTAATTACTCGTTACCAGGCTAGAGCCTGGTAACGCAGATCCAGAGGCTCTGCCTCCTATCTTCCTAAGTACCAGAGAGGCAGAGCCTCTAGACATCGGTTCCCAGGCTCTAGCCTGGGAACCAGTAGATTTAGTTTTTCCCAAAACCTTTGCCGCGACTGGTTGAAGGCATACAAAGACAGTTTTCGAGTTGCGATCGCAAATTCTCGGTATCCAAACCCTGACCGATGAGAACAAGCTGGTTTTTGCGCTCACCTTTCCACTCGTCGTCGTCCATCGAAAATCGCTTGCCGCTCAAATGGAAAATATGCCGTTTGGGACTTTCTTCAAACCACATAATCCCTTTCGCGCGAAACACGTTTGTTGGCAGTTGGTTGTCTAAGAAATATTGAAATTTCCTAAGAGAAAAGGGCTTGTCGCTCTGGAAAGAAATTGAGGTAAATCCGTCATTTTCTAAATGGTTGGAGTGGTCGTGACCGTGATGGTCGTGACCGTGATGGTCGTGACCGTGATGGTCGTGACCGTGATGGTCGTGATGGTCGTGATGGTCGTGATGGTCGTGATGGTCGTGATGGTCGTGATGTTCGTGGTCGTGATGTTCGTGACTGCTGGGAGTTTCCTCAGATTGGAAATATTTGTCAGATTCAAACAATCCGACGCTGAGGACTAGCGGTAGGGGAACTTGCGATTTTACTGTTCGCAGAATTCGAGCACCTTCTTTGACATCGCGAATCTTAACTTCCAACAAATCTAAATCTGCTTCTTCAACCAAATCTGTTTTGTTGAGGATAATTATATCGCCGTAAGCTATTTGACTGTAAGCTGCTTGAGAGTTGAACAAATCTAAGCTGTAGTTGGCTGCGTCTACTACTGTCACTATCGAATCGAGACGAGTCAGGTCGCGCAGTTCTGTGCCTAAAAAAGTCATCGCTACTGGCAGCGGGTCGGCGAGTCCGGTTGTTTCGACTACTAGATAATCGAGATTTTCTTGACGTTCCAGAACTTTGTAAACTGCATTAACTAAATCTTCATTAATTGTGCAGCAGATGCAGCCGTTGTTCAGCTCAACCATGTTGTCGTCGGTGGTGACAATCAGTTCGTTGTCGATGCCGATTTCGCCAAATTCATTTACCAAAACTGCTGTTTTCAAACCCTGCTGGTTGGTCAGGATGTGGTTGAGCAGGGTTGTTTTGCCGCTGCCGAGAAATCCTGTAATGATTGTAACGGGCAATCCGTGTTTGGGAGCGTCCATCGCCAGTTCTGTCTCGGACTGAGTTGTAGATTGCATAGCATTGACTGTCAAATAAGGTCTGAAGCTTAAACTTGTTGTTTTTATTGTATCTTATATGAATTCCGAACAGCGCCCTGCAAGCGCTAATTATCGGAAGTTACCAACTATGCGATCGCACCCTGTTTAATTTGGCGATCGAATAGTTGGCAAAAGTACCTCTAGGAGTTGGTCTGCAACGTGTTTCCAGGTAAACCCACTCGCTACAAATTTGGGGCCTGCTTCGCGAGAGCGATCGCACAAGTCCGGCTGTTCTATAATATTTTTCATTAAGGCGATCGAATGTTCTAAATCTGGCATCAGGCGAAATATCGGCAGATCGTTAGAAGTACCTTCTTGAAACGTACTTTCGACGTGCAAAGCAAAATCTGGAGTTGTAAAATCATCCGTCGGGCCGCCTTTAGTGCAGATAAGCGGCAAGCCGCAAGCAATTGCTTCTAGTGCTGGCAAATTGAAGCCTTCTGCTAAATAAAGAGATACGTAGGCATCGGCGGCTTGATAAAGTTGAGCCATTTTTGCAAAAGGCAGTGTTTCTCCTATGTAAGCCATGCGCGGCAAAACTTTTTCTGCTTCGTCAAATGTCAGTTCGTCTATGTTTTGAGCGATCAGAGAATCCGACTCATATATTGATTCTTCTCCTTTCAATACTAATCTGGCTTCCGGATAACTTTCAACTACAACTGCGAAAGCTTTTAACAATAAATCGATGCCTTTATTGGGAGATCCTGCACCGATATTCAAAAATACAAATCCGTCCCATCCTAGCTGTTTCCGCAAAGCTTCGCGTTCCGATTTTGTTAAAGGTTTGTAAATATTCGGATCGATGCCGCAGGGGATGACAATTGTGCGATCGGGATTCGCACCGCTGCGGATAAATCCGGTTTTCGACCAATGGGAAGGCGTAATAATAATTATATCGGAGTTGCTGTGGCCTTCGCGGAGGGAAGCTGCGCCCGTTATTCTAAAGTTTTCGTTGTGCAGAATTCCCCATTCTGTTGTGGCAAACAAGCACGTCCGTTTTGTATTTGAGGGTGCAAAATTGTAAGGTACTGATATCCGTAACGTAGCGTCTGCTTTGAGAGACGCGGAAGGGGGAGGAATATTTTTTATTGCTGCTTCAGCAGTTGCGTCTAACAAACCGGTTGCTGGCTGCCAATTTTCGTCTAGATATGGGATATCTTTGTGGAAAATTTCTAAGTTAGGATATTTCAGCATTTCTAGTAGCTGAAATTGATTGGCGATCGCGTAGGAGTGCGGCAAAAAGCGCCAGCCTTCAACAATTATACGCATTTAGTTGTTATTTGTTACTTGTTAGTTGTTATTTGTTTTTTGTTAGGGTTCGCCCTCACCAATTACCCTTACCAATGCCCTCTTACAATTACCCATTACCCATTAAGAGAAAGGGTTATTTGGTTATAGCTAAGTCGTTAAAAATTTTAAGTGTAAATTTTATTGCTCCTTTTTTTGGGTGAAATGACATTTAGTAACGGCTCTACTGGGTGTTTCCCAGTAAAGTTTTTAGCTACAAAACGGGGGTCTGCAATTCGAGTTTTGGCTGTAAGTGCAGGTTGTGCGATCGCTGTCTGCATCAACTGAGTCAAATGTTCCCATTCGGTAGCTAAAATAAATAGTTTTTTTTGCTATTTCCACAGACATAAATTTACTTTCTACTTACTTTCTACGGGCAGTGCAAAGTCTGGGTGAGTGAAATCGTCTGTAATGCCGCCGGCTGTGGCGAATCTGGTTGTTTCGACTACTAGATAGTCGAGATTTTCTTGGCGTTCTAAAACTTTGTAAACTGGATCAACCAATGCCAAGAAATCCTGTAATGATTGTAACGGGCAATCCGTGTTTGGGAGCGTCCATCGCCGGTTCTGTCTCGGACTGAGTTGTTGTAGATTGCATAGCTTGAATGTCAAATAATGTCGATCGCACTTTCCTTGTGGTTTTTATTGTATCTTAATTAGGACAAAGCCTCGTAAACCCAGTTTCTCGGAGAAATGTTGGGTTTGGTGGCATGGTATCTACGCATCAACCGGAAATCAGCCCCAGAGTGCAAAATAAGTGGGGCGCTAATTATCGGCAATTGCTAACGCTGGCTAAAGCACGTTTTTATTTTTTTGATAAAATTTTGTCCAGAGTACCTGTCGCAGTTAGCCTGCAATCAGTTTTGCCAGTAACTCCAGCAGCGACAAATTTGGGGCAGAGTCATTCGATTTGAGATTTTCGATTTGAGATTTTCGATTGACCCCACGGATAAATTCGGGGGCTTGAGGATTTGAGATTCCAGATGCTTTCGATTGATTCCACGGATCGCGTGGCGGGTACCACCTTTGAAATTCGCTTGTCAAGCTGAGTGCGATCGGGAGCATCTCAGTTTTGCATTTATAGTGCGAGCGTCCCCGCTCGCGTATTGTACTCGCGAGCGGGGACGCTCGCACTATCATAAAAAAATGCTTTTTGCAAAACTGAGATGCTCCCGTGCGATCGGCCAATTCCCGCTACTCTACAATAATTTTAATTATCGAGCTGCGTAAAATATTTAACTTTCAACTATCAACTAAAACAGGGCGGTGGCTAACAACAGCCACCGCCCTCAAGATAGTATTGCGCTATCTAAATCTGTGCTTACGCAGGAAGCAAGACTGCATCAATAATGTGGATGACACCATTATCAGCAGCAACATCGGCTGTTGTAACGGTAGAATCATTGATTTTGACGCCATTGGAAGCATCAATTTTCACTTCTGAACCTTCAACTGTCTTGGCAGATGTCAGCTTGACCACATCAGCGGCCAAAACTTTGCCAGAAACTACATGATAAGTCAGGATTTTTGTGAGCTTAGGAATGTCCTTAAGCAGTGCTTCTACAGTACCTTCGGGAAGCTTAGCAAAAGCTTCGTCAGTAGGCGCAAAAACTGTGAAGGGGCCAGCGCCTTTGAGAGTATCTACTAAACCAGCAGCTTTGACAGCAGCAACTAGGGTTGTAAAAGATCCAGCCGCAACGGCGGTGTCAACGATATCAGCCAAGTGAGTCACCTAGTTTTTGTAATCTATAAATCACTATAACGCTAAAAAGTTAATTTAGCTACATTAATTTTTTCTCTAGTTCTATCTGGTTTTCTGATATTTAAGATAACAATTTTTTTATTTAACTCCTTCCTAAAATACCTATCTAAAGGTAGATATTTTTTTTCACTTTTAGTGTATTTTTAATTTAGCAATGTAATCCTAAATACATTAGTAAGACGATCGCGCCAGATATAGCGAATTGCAAGTTTATGAAGTACAGCGATCGATCGATCCGTAGGGACACGGCATTGCCGTTTCCCTACAAGGGCTGATATCGTTTCCGGTTGCATCGGAATAATATATTTGGATAATGTCAGTGCGAGCTTAAGAGCTCGCACTACATAATTCCGATGCTACCGGATTTGATATGACCTGAAAAGTGCTGTATCGATCGCCCCTGCGTGGTGTTAAAAGTAAATGAAGGGCGATGCCGTCGGGCCCTCGCCCGTGCTGCGACATTTTAATTAACTTGGCAAAACATTCAAGATTCTGCACAGCGCTAAAGCGCCACAAAAGCCTGCCACCCCCGACTTATGGCAACAGGGCAAATCCCGATCTAAACTGTTAACAACCATTAACTAGCGGATGGGTGATATGAGATACAAACTACTAGGCCACAGCGGACTTCGCGTTTCGGAAATCTGCCTCGGAACCATGACTTTTGGCGAAGAGTGGGGTTGGGGCGGTTCCTACGACGAAAGCCGTAAAATGTTCGATGCCTTTGCAGAAGCGGGCGGCAATTTCATTGATACCGCGAATCTCTACACCAACGGTACTAGCGAAAAATATGTCGGCGATTTCATCGCAGCCGATCGCGAAAAATGGGTAGTTGCCACTAAGTATAGCCTCAACATGAAGAATGGCGAAATCAACGGTTTCGGCAACCACCGCAAAAATATGGTGCAAGCAGTAGAAGCAAGTTTGAAGCGATTGCAAGTTGAATACATAGATTTGCTGTGGCTGCACGCTTGGGATTTTACCACACCAGTCGAAGAAGTGATGCGCGCTTTTGACGATTTGGTGCGCGCCGGCAAAGTTCTTTATATCGGCATTTCCGATACGCCGGCTTGGATTATTTCTCAAGCAAATACGATCGCCAACCTGCGCGGTTGGACACCATTTATCGGCTTGCAAATCGAGTATTCTTTAAAAGAGCGAACTCCCGAACGGGACTTGATCCCTATGGCAAAAGCCTTTGATATTGGCGTCACAGCTTGGAGCCCCCTAGCAGGCGGCTTGCTGACAGGAAAATACAACACTTCAGAAACAGCCACCGAAACTAAACGGCTTAATTCACGGGACTCTGGAAAAATTAACGAACGAGACCTCAAAATTGCTGACGAAGTTACCAAAATAGCAGCCGAAATTGGCAAGCCTGCTTCTCAAGTAGCCCTAAATTGGCTGCGACAACAGCCAGTCAAAGTTATTCCAATTGTGGGTTCGCGCAAACTCTCGCAACTTCAGGAAAATCTCGCTTGTTTGGAGTTTGAATTAACCCCGGAACAAATGCAGCAGTTAGACAAAGTAAGTGCAATTGAATTGGGTTTTCCCCACGATTTCTTAAAGAGTTCGAGTGTGCAAGATTTTGCCTTTGGAGGGGGAATCGCCAAAATTGACAGCAGCCGACTGTAAAGTTGCTGCTATTTTTTAGTCGCGGGTTTACGTGAATATTTTGCGTTCGATCGCAGATATCGGCGAACCCGCCCTTAGAGGGATGATTGACATTTTTGTTGTGGGCGCGAGGTTAAACTTACGCCCGCAGCGCAAATGTCATCACCTTGGTTTCTTGCCGCAGACTCGCGCAAAATCTTAGGTTTATCATTGCCGTTTCCTGGTTTCTTTGGTATTGTTGAGACAGGTGCTCTTCGGTGAGTTTAACCCCGCTGCATAAATTGTCAATTGTTAATCTATCGGAAGTCTGAAATTTTTGCCAAACTTTGTATATTAGGATACAAAGTTTTCCGACTAGCGATCGGATGACTTTAAAAAAGGCGAGGTTTGTCAAATCAAAAAGCAACATAAACCCGCGCGAGCGAAGCTATCGAGAAAGGAATCGCAAATTTTCTATCCTCTCCAAATAAGTCAATAAAACACGCTCTTTTTTCACCCCGTACCTGCCAGTTAAGAGTCATTTTACAAGGTCGATCGGCATTTTAACCGCTTTTGAACCAAGCGTGCAAGCTAAGCGCGTCCTGAGAGTGAACTCATCCTTCAGATAGAAGTAATCGCAAAAAAACTGGGTTATACTTAGCAGCAATAGCAAGTCTAAGAATATTAACTTATCTCCAAGTTTCAACTCTGAAAAAAGCAGATAAGCGTGTTTTTCCGCAGCTAAGCAGTTTCTTTGTTTGGTTAGATGAATGCTGCGCTTGCTCGTCAATAAAGTCTCTCTGATTGATGCTTGCGACTTTCAGTAAGACAATGCTGAGAAATATCTTCTATTGACCAATTTTAACTGACTAATTTTTGACAAATTTCCGAGGCTAATTATGTCGCCCCCAGCCAACTCAGTAAACAATAATTATAGCAATAAAGATCGAGCATGGGAGATCCGATTTACCTCTATAGATCCAGCCAAATCGCCCTCTCAATTCGCACCCTCGCCCGCATTGCGCGCCAACTTATCTAAAGCGGATGCTTTAGATGCACCGGATTTAGTTTGCCTGTCTCATTTGCGGTGGAATTTTGTCTATCAGCGCCCGCAACATCTCTTGGGTCGCTGTGCCAAAAATCGTCGCGTATTCTTTATAGAAGAACCAGTTTTGAGCGCGGCTACAGATTGGTGGCTTGATGTCAGCATCCACGAAACCGGAGTTTGGGTAATAGTACCGCACCTGAGCGAAGGAATCAGCGAAGCAACAGCACAAACTGCTCAGCAAGCCATGCTAGATGATTTGTTTCGAGCGGCAGAAATTAGCCAGTACATCCTCTGGTATTACACACCAATGGCTGTCAGTTTCACAAGCCACTTAAAGCCACTAGCCGTAGTCTACGACTGCATGGATGAACTGTCAGCATTCCAAGGCGCGCACCCGGATTTAAAAGCCAATGAAAACCAACTATTAAAGCGCGCCAGCGTAGTATTTACCGGCGGACACAGCCTTTACGAAGCCAAACAGCACCAGCACCCAAATATTCACGCTTTCCCCAGCAGCATCGAAAAAGAACACTTTGGCACAGCCAGAAATCTTGCAGAAGAACCAGCCGATCAAAAAGACATTCCTCACCCGCGTTTGGGATTTTTTGGTGTTATAGACGAACGCATGGATATCGAACTGCTGGGGGGCATTGCGGAAGCAAAGCCGGACTGGCATTTAGTCATTATTGGCCCCGTGGTAAAAATCGATCCGGCCACTCTGCCAACTCACCCAAATATCCACTATCTCGGCGGCAAATCTTATCAAGAACTGCCTGCGTATCTTGGCGGGTGGGATATAGCAATGCTGCCTTTTGCGATTAACGAATCGACTAAGTTTATTAGTCCGACGAAAACTCCAGAATACCTCGCTGCCGGCAAACCGGTGATTTCTACTCCTATCCGCGACGTGGTGCGGCCCTACGGAGAAAAGGGCTTGGTTCGGATTGCTAGCAATTTTTCAGAATTCGTTGCTTGTGCCGAAGAAATCTTCAGCGAAAGTTCGGACGTTCGCACCAAGTGGCTGAGCGAAGTTGACGCTTTTTTAGCCGACAATTCTTGGGACAATACCTGGGGCGAAATGCTGGGGTTGATCGAAAGTGCGATCGAAGGCAGAAAGCAGAAGTCATTAGTCAGCAGTCAGTAGTCAGTTGGCTGTTGGCTGTTGACTGTTGACTGTTGGCTGTTGACTGTTGTTATCGATGCCCAATGCCCAATGCCCAATGCCCAATTACTAATTACCTTACCCAAAATCAGAGGTGTTTTAATGTTTGACTATTTAATCGTCGGAGCAGGATTTGCAGGTAGCGTCATTGCCGAAAGACTAGCAAATGAGGCCGGAAAAACAGTCTTGATAATTGATACCCGCAACCACATCGGGGGCAACGCATACGATCACTACGACAACCACGGCATCCTCGTACACAAATACGGCCCCCACATTTTTCATACCAATTCGCGCCCAGTTTTTGAGTACCTTTCGCGGTTCACCGAGTGGCGGCCCTACGAACACCGCGTCCTCGCCAGCGTTGACGGTCAACTGCTGCCAATTCCGATCAATCTCAACACCGTAAACCAACTTTACGGACTGAATCTCACATCATTTGAAGTCGAAGATTTCTTTGCGAAAGTAGCAGAACCAAAAGATTATATTCGCACTTCCGAAGATGTCGTTGTCAGCAAAGTCGGCCGCGAACTTTACGAGAAATTCTTCCGCAACTACACCCGCAAACAGTGGGCAATGGACCCGTCGGAACTTGACAAATCAGTGATTGCGCGCGTACCCACTCGCACAAACCGGGACGATCGCTATTTCACCGATACCTATCAAGCAATGCCGCTGCACGGCTACACTCGGATGTTTGAAAAGATGCTCGATCACCCAAACATCAAGGTGATGCTGAATACCGACTACCGCGAGATTGAGGGTTTTATTCCTTACGGAGAAATGATTTACACCGGGCCGGTTGATTCTTATTTCAATTATTGCTACGGCAAACTTCCTTACCGTTCTTTGGAATTCAAGCACGAAACGCTAAACGTACCCGTACACCAAGCAGCACCGGTGGTAAATTACCCCAACGAGCATTTATATACTCGCTGCACGGAGTTTAAATACCTCACGGGACAAGAGCATCTAAAAACTAGCATTGTCTACGAATATCCCCAAGCTGAGGGAGACCCTTACTACCCGGTTCCGCGTCCAGAAAATGCCGAAATTTACAAGAAATATAAGGCTTTGGCTGATGCAACTCCGGGAGTTTCTTTTGTGGGAAGGCTGGCGACTTACAGGTATTACAACATGGATCAAGTGGTCGCTCAAGCTCTGACAACTTACACTCAAATTACTACCAAGCCGGTGATTGAATTGGTGGAAAATCTTAACGGTTCTGCCTCTAAATTAAGCTCCTCAAATGAAGTTACCGATCGCCCAGCCGCAGCTTCTCTAGAAGTCTCTGCTGTCAACGCCAACGGCAACGGCAACGGCAAATCTGGTAGCAAGTAGCTGCAAGCTGCGAGTTACGGGTAAAAATGTAAGGTGCTGATGGCGCACCTTACTCGGTTTGAATAAAAAGTTATTTAACAATTCAAACAAGCGTTGAGGTGAAAATGAACGTTATCGTTAAAATTGTTTTGTCTCATGAGGTTTTGGAAAAATCTCAATTTCCTCATTTTCATAAAGAAATAGAGCGCCTCATAGAAAGCGGGGGCAAAATTCTGATGCTCGATTTCTCAAAGATCAGTTTCCTGAAAAATTCGGAGTTAATGGCTGTAGTGGCGATCGTGAAATTAGTTAGAGACAGCGAATGTATACTTTTGATATCGGCTATGAGCCAACAAGTGAAAATCCTATTTGAACTCACGGGACTAGAACAAATATTTCAGTGTTTGCCCCCTTCGGAAGAAAATTCTCTTAAAAGTGACCTAACTGAACCGTTAGGAGATTTGCAAAGTGTTGTCGGCTAAACTAGAGTTTGGAGTTAGAGAGAGTGTCCGAGTGTCTGAGTGTGCCAGGGGAAAATATTTCTTCTTCATTCTCAAAACGTCGGACAATTTTTGCTGGACAACCGTAGAATAATGGTTTCAGGGCAATTGGGGAATCGAACTGCCAACGGAAAATGAAGGGTTTGAGACTACAACCTAAAAACTTTCCGGAAGATTGCTTGTGACTAATGACTAATTACTAATCACTAATGACTTCTGCATAAGAGCTCCTTCAGATGAGGCTGTTTTAGTGTACAGAACTTTTACAAATTAATCAGCAAAAAACTTGTCCAAGTGGGAGCAATAGTCGCTAACGTATAAATATAACTTAGGGTAGATGTGCCAATGAGTTGGTTAGGTAGAGAACTAGAAAATTGCGATATTGAAGAGTCTTCCACTCTAGACACTAAGGTGACTGTTCAAGGACGGAAAACAGGTTATCCGCGCCCCCAATTGCGCCGGAGCAACTGGATTTGTCTCAACGGTCAGTGGAGGTTTGCTTACGACGACACGGGACTCTGCGTGCAGCCGATCGATATTTCTGAGTGGAGTCAGACTATAGAAGTGCCTTTTGCTCCAGAATCGCCAAAAAGCGGGATCGGGGACACGAATTTTCACGCTAACTGCTGGTACGATCGCGAATTTGACGTACCCCACACAGAAGGCAGAGTTCTCCTCCACTTTGGGGCCGTAGACTACCGCGCCCGCGTCTGGGTGAACGGTCAGTTTGTCATCGAACACGAAGGCGGACACACTCCTTTCACCGCAGACATTACATCAGTTTTGAACCTCAGCGGGCCGCAGCGGGTGACAGTCTGGGCCCAGGACGACCCGCAAGATTTGGAACAACCGCGCGGCAAGCAAGACTGGCAAATAGAGCCGCACAGCATTTGGTATCCGCGCACGACCGGCATTTGGCAGACGGTGTGGGTAGAATTGGTGCCTCACACTTATATCGAGCGCATCCGCTGGACTCCGCAGTTTGAACGTTGGGAAATTGGTTTTGAAGCGTTTGTCGCGGGCGATCGCCAGTCGGGAATCCAAATTAAAGTTAAACTGTCGATCGGCTGTATGCTGCTGGTCAACGACACCTACGAAGTCATCAACGGCGAAATCCACCGCCGCATCGCCCTCTCCGACCCGGGTATCGACGACTACCGCAACGAACTGCTGTGGAGTCCCGAAAAGCCGACGCTAATTAACGCTCAAGTGCAGTTGTGGGCCGACGGCAAACTGCTCGACGAGATTAAATCCTACACCGCCATGCGGACTGTCAGCATCCAGCGCGATCGCTTCATGCTCAACGGTCGCCCCTACTACTTGAGGCTGGTGCTCGACCAAGGTTACTGGCCAGACACCCTGATGACTGCCCCCTCCGACGAAGCTTTGCGCCACGATGTCGAATTAGTCAAAGCAATGGGTTTCAACGGCGTCCGCAAGCACCAAAAAATTGAAGATCCGCGATTTTTGTACTGGGCTGACGTGCTCGGGCTCCTAGTTTGGGAAGAAATGCCCAGCGCCTACCGTTTCACTCCCAAAGCCGTGCAACGGCTGACGCGAGAGTGGACGGAAGTCATCGACCGCGACGCCAGCCACCCCTGTATCGTAGTCTGGGTGCCGTTCAACGAATCTTGGGGAGTTCCAAATTTAGTAGAAGCGCCAGCCCACCGCAACTACGTGCAAGCGCTCTATTTCTTGACAAAAACCCTCGATCCAACTCGCCCCGTCATCGGTAACGACGGCTGGGAAAGCATCGATACCGACATCCTGGCGATTCACGACTACGACAACAACCCGCAAACCCTAGCCAAGCGCTACGGGCCCGAAGTCCAGCTATCCGATTTGTTCGATCGCGGGCGTCCGGGAGGGCGTATCCTCACCCTCGACGGACACCCGCACCAAGGACAGCCGATGATGCTGACAGAATTCGGCGGCATCGCCTGCGCCGGCCGCGAAAACCCCGATTTTTACAGGGTTTGGGGCTACGTGCGCGCGTCCGACACGAAGGAACTGCAAAGGCGCTACACCGCGCTGCTGAAGGTGGTAAACCGAGTGGAAATGTTCAGCGGATTTTGTTACACGCAGTTGACCGATACTTTCCAAGAAGCTAACGGTTTGCTTTATGCCGATCGCACTCCCAAGTTTCCCCTAGAGGCGATGGCGGCGGCTACTCTCGGCTGGGATATTCCCGAAGAAAGTTCACAGCCAGCTATTACTCAGTGCTAAATAGACTAAAGAATCAAGAGGGTATTTAAGTAAAAGTAGGGTGCGTCGCTGCGACAATCCCAGCTATTTACCAAGATTCCTTAGCGACGCACCATAACGCCATAATTAAAAGTAGAGTGCGTCGCTGCGACAATCCCAGCTATTTACCAAGATTCCTTAGCGACGCACCATAACGCCATAAGTCTGACGTAACTTAAGGTTTAGTCTGGTGCGTCGCTACTGAGATTTTTGGTTTGAGTTGAAGCTAGTCGAGGGCGACGCACCCTACCATATTAAAGGTGCGTCGCTACTGAGATTTTTGGTTTGAGTTGAAGCTAGTCGAGGGCGACGCACCCTACCATATTAAAGGTGGGTCGCTACTGAGATTTTTGGTTTGAGTTGAAGCTAGTCGAGGGCGACGCACCCTACCATATTAAAGTCATTACTACAAACCTTAAAAACTCGCTGTCAACTGTCAACTGTCAAGGGTACATCAGATGGCAAAACCTTAATTATTTCCTATACCATAAGTCTGACGTAACTTACGGTTTAGTCTGGTGCGTCGCTACTGAGATTTTTGCTTTGAGTTGAAGCTAGTCGAGGGCGACGCACCCTACTAAATAACCAATAACCAATAACCAATAACCAATAACCAGCAATGTTTCAAAGTTTTTTCATGGGCGGTTTTGAATGTTCCACCCACAAATTGCGATCGGGAAAACGCCTCGATGTCACAGCCGCCACCGGCCACGATAAATTTGTAGTCGCCGACTACCAACGCTTGCAGCAGCAAGGCATTTACACAGTCCGCGAAGGCCTGCGCTGGCACTTAATTGAACAGTCGCCCGGAAAATACGATTTTTCCAGTTCCCTCCCAATTATCCGCGCCGCCCGCGACATGAAAATGCAGGTAATTTGGGATTTGTTTCACTACGGCTGGCCCGACGATATTGATATTTTCAGTCCCGAATTCGTGTCCAGGTTTGCCAAGATGGTGCGCGCTTTTATGGAAGTGCTAACTGAGGAAACAGACCAAACACCTTTCGTGACACCTGTCAATGAAATTTCATTTATTGCTTGGGCAGGCGGCGATGTCGCCTACATCAATCCGTTTGCAAAAGGGCGGGGAGACGAGCTCAAAATCCAGCTAATCAAAGCTGCGATCGCCGCGATAGAATCAGTTTGGGAAGTCAATCCCAACACCCGCATCGTTCAAATTGACCCCACAATTAACATTATTGCCGATCCTGACAAACCGGAGGATCGGGACGCAGCGGAAGGTTATCGCTTATCTCAATATCAAGCTTGGGATATGTTGGCGGGACGCTTTCGCCCGGAACTCGGCGGCAAGGAAAAATATCTCGATATTATTGGGGTGAATTATTACGATCGCAATCAGTGGATTCACAATGAAGAGCCCATGAAATACACCGATCCGCTGTACCGCCCGTTTCGCGAACTGCTGCAAGAAGTGTTCGATCGCTACCGCCGCCCCTTATTCGTAGCCGAAACAGGTACTGAAGACGATTTGAGACCTGTCTGGTTTAACTATGTTTGCACTGAGGTCGCGGCGGCAATCAAAGCAGGAGTTCCAATAGACGGAATCTGCTTGTATCCGATTGTCAACCATCCGGGTTGGGACGACGACAGGCACTGTTACAATGGTTTGTGGGATTATTGCAATGAATCGGGCGATCGAGAAATTTACCAGCCTTTGGCGGATGAATTGCAGTTTCAAAGACAGCAGATTGAACCGCTGTTGAAGTTGAAGAAATAACAATCGGGGCGATCGGCGATTTAAAAATAGGCGATTTCAATCGGCGATTGAAATCGCTTCTATACAAACGAAGTCCGCCTGCGCGGACTAAGAGATTGAGGGATTTTTAAGCCAGATTTGGGATTAGATAGAAAAGGGCGATCGCTTTTGGCTGACGTTTATTCTACAGACTTAATCCAAGGTGGAAGTTGGCCATAATTCAGCCTTTCTATATATTTAAGAGCGCGATTGCACTTGTTCCCAAAAACGATCGCTCGACTAAAGTGTCACATCCTCAATGAATGCCTTTAGGTTTTCTGTTTCTCGGTAAGGATTCAGGTCACTGAACTCCTTGCTGGGCAAAGACTTTAGATCGGGAGCTTGATGCTAAATCAATCTCTATTCTCAAGCTTAGGAAGAAAAATGACAGCTTTTCGTCCTTTATTGACAATCAACCACGAAAGACAAAAACCCTTATTTTGCGCTAAAACCCTTGCCAGACAAGCGTTGGAGCCGCAAGTTTTTAGACCTGAATCCTTACGTTTCTCGGATAGCGATCGCCATCTCGTTCGGTGCAGACAAGCCCAAACCACAGCAAGCAAAATCACCTGTTGAAATCAACGGGCGCGGCGCTTGAATAAACTCTATTGTTTCATACTGACCGACGAAGGGTGAACATCCTGATTTGAGGATCTCGCGCACAACTTCTAAGCCTTGGTTTTAGGTGACGTAGGTTAGTTGGGACAGACAGGCCATTTCGAGCGATCGCTGACGATTCAGACCGTGTTTGATTTTTATTTGGTGGGTAGGAGTAGGGTGCGATCTTTAATTTTATGCTCTTGGGTACAGCGACATAAACTTCAATTCAGTAAACGTTCCATCTAGGACAAATCGTTGAAGAACTGGACGAAGTTCTTCAAGTTCTGATTTATTCAGAGAACCGCGCACCCCAAATTTAATTACACCTAATATTTTGTTTAGTGTTGAGATTTCATTGTTTATTTCATTGTCTTTTTTTACTACTCTCATGTTACTCCGCTCGCTTTGAAGTTCAGTGAGAGTAGGCTCTAGTCTAGCTAGGGCTTGCTGAAAAAGCCTAAAACCTTTACAGAGAAAGACTTTGACTGGTTTGAACGCTCCACGTGTGCAAGCTTATGAGCTAAAATCTGTCCAAAGCCTAGTACAACATCACTTTCGTAATGTACCGAAAAGTTGACCCAACCCCAAACCCGCCATCCAACTTTGACTTGCCTTTTGAGGGGCAATTGTTAGAAGATAATCGTTGGATAATCATGGCGAAACTAATTCCGTGGTCAGCATTTGAAGCAGAATATGCTCAAAACTTTTCCGTAGATATGGGAGCTCCAGCGAAATCTTTTCGGATGGCATTGGGAGCATTAATTATTAAAGAAAGGTTAGGAACTAGCGCTCGCGAAACAATAGAACAAATCCGAGAAAACCCCTACTTACAATACTTTATAGGCATGACCAGCTATAGCAGTCAAGCACCATTCGACTCATCAATGTTGGTTCATTTTAGACAGAGAATAGGTGTCAACCTAGTCAATAAAATCAATGAAAAAATGGTCAAAGAGCAGACCGAAGCACCAGGCAAAGTAGTCGATAAAAGGTCATCGGACATCAGCGAGCCGAAAAATCAAGGAAAATTAATATTAGACGCAACCTGCGCGCCAGCCGACATTAAATATCCTAACGACTTAGGAATATTGAATCAAGCCAGGGAACAAACCGAAACAATCATAGATGCTTTGCACAGTCAAATTCAGTCACCCGTAAAAAAAAACCAAGAACTTATCGAAACCTAGCCAGAAAAGAATACTTGACAGTAGCAAAGAAACGAAGACCATCACAAAAAAAACGAAGAAAAGCGATTAAGAAACAACTTCAATATATTAAAAGAAATTTAGCTCATATCGCGGCCTTGGGTGAGCTAACGTGGCTGAATAAATATTATTATAAAATGCTATTAATAGTCACAGAAGTCTACCGTCAACAGTTATGGATGTATGAAAAAAAAACACATAGTATTGAGGACAGAATAGTAAGTTTAACACAACCACACATCCGCCCGATCGTTAGAGGAAAAGCCGGGAAATCCGTCGAATTTGGGGCAAAGCTGTCAGCGAGTTGTCGTAACGGATACGTGTTTTTAGACCGAATTAGTTGGGATAATTTTAACGAATCTGTAGACTTAAAAAAACAAGTAGAAGAATTTAAACGGTTCACGGGATTCTATCCCGAATCAATTCATGTAGATCGAATTTATCGAACTCGCGAGAATCGAGCTTGGTGCAAAGAAAGAGGAATTAGAATGAGTGGTCCCCCTTTAGGAAGGCCCTCGACAAATATGAGTAAGTCAACGAAGAAACAAGCTTTGGAAGACGAGAGAATTCGTAACTCGATTGAGGGAAAATTTGGAGAAGCTAAAAGAAGATTCAGCCTCGGTAGAGTGATGGCTAAACTTTCTAATACTTCTCAAACCACCATCGCCATAACTTTTTTGGTGATGAATCTTTCGGCCCTGCTACGGCAGGCTTTTTGGCTTTTTTTATGTCTATTTCAGAATATACACTTTTTTTCCGGTTTTC
The DNA here is from genome assembly GCF_036701805.1 of Microcoleus sp. N3A4. Taxonomy (NCBI): domain Bacteria; kingdom Bacillati; phylum Cyanobacteriota; class Cyanophyceae; order Oscillatoriales; family Microcoleaceae; genus Microcoleus; species Microcoleus sp. N3A4. The sequence continues at coordinate 4,810 of NZ_JAUBRJ010000030.1, read as the reverse complement.
CACCTGTGATGATTAATAAAGTTTATGCTTTGGACAAAATATCGCAAACAAAGCTTATATTATCAAGGGACTGGCGAGTTCATTCATCTTTCTAAATGCTGTTTTCTTACTTTTTCAGCAAGCCCTAGCTATCATCTCTTCGCGACTCAAGCCTTCGAGTTGTTTGAGTATAGATGTAATTGTCATATTCTACAATCTCCTTTTCTTGACAAAATGGGTAGTAATAAATATGTAGTGATTAGATATTTATTGGCTCAAAATATAGTTGTAATGATGGATAAAATACCAAATAGCACCAATATGGTTTTCTAATTTTTTAGAAAATGAAAGAGTCTTTCTTACGATCCGAGAAACACGTTGGCGCAATGTATTATTAAATCTTTCAATGTGATTAGTTTTTCCACTCTCTTTACCAACTGGCTGATGGCGTAGCGAAGGAAAAATACAAGCATATGCAGCCCAAAAATCTGTATAGCAAACAGCACATTGTCGATATACAGGAGGTAGAGAATTCCATAATTGTTTTGCTCCTTCTTCGCTACGAGCGCCAATATAAACACCAATAATTTCTCTGGTTTCTCTATCCATTGCTAACCACACCCATTGCTTATTTTGTTTGCTATCTACAAATGACCACAGTTCATCACATTCAACATTCAATCTGACTTTTTTTTTAGGTTTAACCTTTACTGTGCGTTCGATTGAGGCATATTTATTATTTACGTAATCCTGTAACCATTTTTGAGAAACACCCGTGCTTCTAGCTATACCAGCCAAAGAAATCTTCTCCAAAAGAAGTCGATCGATTAAATCTTTTGTTTCTGAGCTAATTACTTTGTTGGTCGGATTCTCGACAAATTGGCGACCGCAACTTTGACATTTGTATTTGGGCTTTTTATTGTGAATTCTACCATTTTTAACTATGTGATTTGAACCACAGTCAGGGCAATTTGGTCGTAAGGATAGCATATGATATGACTAAATTAATTTTGGCAGAGATCAAGGATTCCTACAATAGTTACTTATGATAGCATCACTCTAACTCAATCTACATTCAAGCGCGTCAAGAAATATTAAAATTACAAATTTTGATTGTTTGAGTTATAAAATTATCCTATGTATTCAATGACTGTAATTAAATTTCACTACATATTTATTACTACCACAAAATGAAATCAATTGAGTTTTTGAGAATGATAGGGCAGATTAAAACTCCCATTCATGATCTGGATCTTCAAGGGCTGCTCTGACAGATGTCAAATCAGCAAGGTCTTTGAGCGGACTAGACTTAGCTATTTCAGTAATTGAAGTCATGGCTAAAGCTAACTGGTTGTTATCACCGATTGCTATTGCCTCATCGACCTTTTTAAACAGAAAGTTAAAGTTCTTAGTACGCTCATCAAACGAGCATTCAAGATAGTTGATTAAAGCATCGCGTTTTGCTTGAATGTCGGCAATTGTTGCTTTTTCCCAAGCTTCTATACCACGCCGTTTAGTCTGTTCTTGCTCGGCAACTATTTTGTATTCGGTGTAAGCTTCAACAACATCGCGGAAGCACTCAGCAGCGGAGCCGGGATTAAAGATTTCTACAGGAACTTTTTTAGCTATCATTTCTATTTGCCTGGTAAAATTCGATATTTCAACAGAACAGAATCCTAAAACACCCGCGTCTGCCACCAAGGAGTATTCTTAATTTCCTTCTGAAGATTGCGGACTTCTTTTTGAAGATTTCGGACTTCATCCATCATGGATTTTTGGCGAAAGAGGCTGATAGCTTTCTGAAAATCTGCTACGGCTTCCTCTCTTTTTGCCTTTTCTCTGCGTATAGAACCCCTTTTAACGTAGGCATAAGCATTGTCTGGCTCTATTTTGATGACCTGATTGTAGTCGGCAAGAGCTCCCCGCTTGTCTCCCTTTTCATGGCGGACGCATCCCCGATGAAAATAAGCATCTGTACAGTTTGGTTCTATCTTGATGACTTGATTGTAGTCAGCTATTGCACTATCATAATCCTTGTTTGCTACGTGTGCATGACCGCGATACAAATAATTAACTGCTTTATTAGGGCTAAGCTTTATAACCTGAGTGAAATCGGCAATAGCTCCTTTATAATTCTTTACTTTGGCGCGAGCATAACCCCGCTGAAAATACAGGTTAACATCATTAGGTTTAGTTTTGATAACTTGAGTGAAGTCAGCAATGGCTTTTTTGTAATGTTCTAGCTCAACAAGTAAACAGCCCCGCGTGAAGTAGGCATCGACACAGTTAGGGTCAAGTTTGATAACTTGAGTATAATCAGCAATTGCACTCTCATAATTCTCTAGTTCAGTATATGCTAAACCACGACAGTAGTAGGCATTCACATTACTAGGATCGATAGTGATAACTTGAGTGAAGTCAGCAATGGCTTCTTTGTAATTTTTTAGTTCGCTGTAGGCACTTCCTCGTATTAAGTAGATATCCGCATTGCCGGGAGCGAGTTTGATGACTTGGGTGTAGTCGGCAATTGCCTTGTTATAATCATTTTTAGCGACGTAAATGTTACCTCGATTGCGGTAAGCATCTACATAGCTAGGATCGAGCTGGATAGTTTTAGTGTAATCTGAAATTGCTCCTGCATAATTGTGCTGTTCATCGAGAATACAGCCGCGCACAAAGTAGGCATAAACATTTTGAGAATTGAGTTCGATCGCTTTCGTAAAATCTTCAAGAGCGGCCGCGTACTCTCCACTTTCAAGCTTTTCTATTCCTCGGTTAAAAAAGTCTTCATCGCTTTTGAAGAAATCAAAAAATCCTGTAATTCCCTTAGATACGCCTTTGCCTACATTCTTAACTGTAGATCCTGCTGTGGCGCCAGCCATTGCTACGCCTTTGCCTACATTCTTAACTGTAGATTCTGCTGTGGCACCCGCCATTGCACCGCCCACCATGATTAAAGGAATAGCCACAGGCCCTAGAGCAGCCGCACCCAAAAAAGTTACACCAGCCACAAGTGCTGCACCTCCTCCTACAACTGCACCCGCTTGGTTTTCTTTTGCGAAGTCATTCTCAGTACATATCTGATGTAAATCACCAACATTTCCTAAAATTTCCCACGGATTCATTGCAACCTCCTTATTTTTAAGTAGTAAGGTGGGAAATGCCCACCCTACAAATAGATTTTCTCCGTAAGTCTTGAGACTACTTCGATCGTGATTTCTATTTCCCTGGTAAAATCCGATATTTCTCCAAAACCTTCACAGTACCGAGGTTAAGCTTACCGTCATTATTTAAGACAGGAGTTTTCAACATTTCTACAAGTCCCTTCATCAGAAGACCTACCTGTTGGAACTTCTCAGCATCCGTCTTAGCATCAAAAGGCTGAGATTCAAGTTGACTCAAACCTTCAATAGGACGAGTGTTCATGGATTCAAACACTCCTCTCAACTCAGTTATCCGCTGTCTTACCTGTTTTGCAAAGTCCTTAGCAAGTTTCATGTCTGCGATCGCCTTATTAACTTGAGCTTCATGCTCTCGCGCCTTTGTCATCGCTTTCTCGCCTTCACTAGCAGCAAAAAAGCCACCAATCGCCAAAGCTGGTAAAAGGGTGATACCGCCTAGCACAGCAGCACCCAGAGCCATACCGCCGCCACCAGCGGCGATCGCTCCACCGCCAAACCATGCTAAAGTTGCGTTCCAAGCAGCCGCTCCGCTGAGAGTTGAGATAGCTGTTCCCGTGCTTGCTGCTCCTAGTGAAGTAACAGCACCAATAGCACCGCCGTAACCTGCTGCGGCTGCTCCAGCAGATTTAACGCCACCCATAAAATATTGTTCGGCTCCTACCGCCGCAGCTTTGTACTCCTTCATCTGCTGAACTGAAAAATCCATCCCTTCTAAAAGCCGCTTTTCACTTTCTGAAGCCTTCCGACCACTATTTTCAAGGAAGGTAACAAAGCGCTTAATTGTGCTTCTTATGACATTCAGTTGAAGTTGACCATACTCTTCTGCCAATTTGTTTGTGGCTGCTTCTTCTCTTTTCAAATCTTCAACCGCACGCTCGAATCGCTCTTGAGCTTCCTTGGCAAGTTCATTAGCTTTCTGACCGGGATAGAATGAAGGCATAAAATACTCCTAAGTTTGATTTTTAAGTCGGATTTTTCGACATCTTAAAAACAGGCGATTTTTTAGATACTTTGGCTTAATAACTCTGTCCTGGAGAAAACTCTACGCGGCAAGAAGTGAGCCTTGCCCGAATTGCTTGTGTAAAATTAATCACGATCGTGCTTTTCCTGATACTAACCTAACTACCTTTAACAAAGAAACTAATAAGCATTAGGAATCGTGTTAGACTTTGATTATAAAAAATCCAGAAACCTATCCCCTGCAATGGCATCCACTAACGATCGCTTCCCCGAAGCTGCCCGCGACTGGGACTTAGAAACCCTCTACACAGACCTAGCATCCGCCAAGGGAAAGCGGCTCACGCCCACAGAGAAACAACATCTACGGGGTCTACTCTGCGGCTACAGTCCCGCCGAAATTGCCGAAAGGCTCGGTAAAAACCCCAAGGGAATCGCCGTAGATTTCTGTAATACTTTATACCAATATGTAAAAAATCTTGTAGGTAAAGCTGATGAAAAGGTAGAAAACTGGAGGAAGATTTGTGAATGGCTGGAGGACGCAGGATATAAAACTCAGCCATCTGCCGAACCTGAATCAGGTGATTGTTTACCAATAAAATTCTTAATAAAAAAGGTTCTTCATTAGTTGGTATGCTAAACTAACAATTAAATGCTTGCGTAAGCAAACATCTATTTTTGTAGTTGTCAAA
>NZ_JAUBRJ010000158.1:0-2411 GCF_036701805.1 Microcoleus sp. N3A4 | reverse complement strand
AAAACTCACATATGAAGACAAAAGATTATACAACACAATCAGCCGGAATTTCGGACAATTCCGAACCAAAAGCCGTCGAGCGAAGGACGCGGCTTCAGCCCTCCGCTACGCTCCGCCCATTTTTTCGGTGAGTTTCCATATATTCTAATGCTTTCTTAAAATTTTGCAGGTTGGCCGATCGCAAACTGGTATGTTAACAGTTAACTGTTAACTACGGCTATTCTGGAGCATTTATGCGGAGAGTAAATACCAAACTGAGACGATCCCGGCTATTCTCCCCCATCTAAAAGACACCCTTGTTCCCCGCCACCATTCTGTGAGGATGCTTTGGCTTTAATCACCGCTTCTCTAAAGCCTAAAACTAATAAAATATTGGCAAGTGTTAAGAATACTTCTGCAGAACCGTGCAGCCAATCGACATTTGCTAGCGACTCGTTGTAGGCAACTTTTGCGTAAATTGCGGCGGGAATCGTCACAGCCACAAAAACGAGAGTGCCGTAAAATCCCATCAGAGCTAAACGGGGTGTTTTTCCCGATCGAGTCAAAAACCAGAGAAATCCCAAGTAGGGAAATAGAGACAGAACAAATAAAGTTTCTTTGGAAATCATTAGTAACTGGTGAGCGACCAGATACTATGATAAATTAAAATATCAAAAATTAGTGTGAATAATTTTTAACTTTTAATTTTGAGTTTTCAATATTTAATTCGACAGATGTACCCGTTTCTATCGAACTGCTAGAGACTCACCCAAGCCCGTAGCTCTTAACCAAAGCCGCAGCAGGTCATTCGATTTTAGATTTGAGATTTGAGATTTTAGATTGACCCCACGGATCGAGTCGGGGGCTTGAGGATTTTAGATTTTAGATTTTGGATTGATTCCACGGAGCGATCGCGTGGCGGGTACCACCTTTGAAATTATTGGTCGGCAGTATTCAAAACCCCTGACCCACGCGGAGACAAAACCCGTAATTTTTCCCCTAACACCGTTTTTAGGATAACACATTTTTAACGGTTCAAGTCTGTTAATTTGCCCTCTCCCCAAAGCTACCCAGCAATTAGAAATAGAGACGGTTCCAAAGTTTTCTGTCTGCTCGGCATCAAGCAAGCATCGTTCAAAACCTCTAAATCCAAACAGCCTTTTCTATCTGCTGCCATAATTTCCTCGAGCTTAGCATCAAAATCAAAACACGGGCCGCAATCCCAAACTTTGAGTTCCCACCGTCCGTCAAACACCGTAATTTCCAGTTGCACAGGAGTTTCTACTGGCAGATTTTTATGAGCGTGGCGAACTGCATTAGTGAAACCTTCAGCCAACGCCAACTGAAACTTCCACCAAACTTCATTGGGGAGCGATAAATCTTTCAACTGCTCAAACCACAACAAAACTCGAGTTAAAGCATTGACATCTGTGTTGACTTGCAGGCTAATGTGTTGAAAACAACTTTCATGCAGCTCTTCTTCCTGCTGTGTTTCAGTCTGCCAATCCCAGGTGTTTAATAAATTCATTAACCCATCTAAAACGCTAGCCTTTTTTATATTTTGGGCTCGATTGCGACCTTCTACTTCGTAAGTTTTGCTCAGCGACAAACAATTTCGACCGTCGAGAGTCCGGGTGTAACTTAGCTCGTCTGCAATCTGCCACATGAGTTTGATCCCCCTCCCGCCTTCTGCAAGTTGATCTATGCTGTTCGACATCTATTTTCCTCGTCTGAAAGTATTAGCTGTACCCTATTTTCGCACCCGCCGACACATTTTGTATTTTTTTTATACTTGCTTGCTCGGTATTATTTCGGGGATCGCACAAAAATGCTATCTTTTTTAGAGAAGGCAGCGCATCAGCAATATGTCTTAAGAGTATAAGCCAATTGGCTTATTTACCGATCGCCTGTACGGAGAACGATCGCCCTCCGCAGCAAAATCCCACTGCATCGATTACAAATACTTATCCGCTGTCGGAGTCAGCCACTTGCCGCAGCCGTCGCAAGCTCCAGAATCCCTGGTATTCAAGGAATCCGGCAGTTCGCCGTTCGCTGCAAGGGAGCCTTGATGTGCGGGCTTTCATCCCCAAGGCGTAAGTAATATCCGTGAGCGCGATCGAACCTTACACCGTCGAGTCACGTCCATCCACTAGACTAGGACTTACGCCAACAACCCAGTTTCTGCTCAGAATATTGGGTTTGACAGCGAGGAATTAACGAGGAAACCGGGTTTTTGACCCCCGCGCGTAAGTCCAGCAGACAAATCGGTGTTGAAAGGCAGTTACAGAACTTACCCAGACTTTGACATCCACCCCGGCGTAAACGCACGGGGATTCCTAAGACTCACGACTTAGGTTTCTGCTTCCGTCCCCTAGGGGATTTCGCACCAGCCTTAACAGATTTACTCTGTTCAGGTCTTACGGTCGCTCCAC
>NZ_JAUBRJ010000157.1:0-2451 GCF_036701805.1 Microcoleus sp. N3A4 | reverse complement strand
TAGCAGGCATTCACTTTGTCTGAATATCATTATGTTATATTATACCACTATGCGTTTTAAATGCACAACAGCTTATCTCTCTTTCAAGGACAGCTAATTCTTTGCCACTAAAGTAAGCAAAATAGGAAGACGCTAATAGACCATAGCTTGCATATTCTAAATCTCCTGTCTCCATTCCGATATAGTAGACTGACATCAAAGGCTCTAAGGATGCTCTCAGATGCTCTGTCCAATGTCGGATTAATGTATTTACTATGATGACTGTCTTGGCTTTGATTTCTTGAGCATTTAAGTTTGACAATAGACTTAAAGCCAATTGACCAAACTGATAACCTGAATCAATATCTCCGACAATTCCACAAAGAAGAAGACCATAATTGGCATAAGCAAACGGAGAAACCGAAGCATTACCATATTGAACGGATAAATCTATTTGTTTGCACACCGCCAAAGGCACCAGTTCTGGCGTAGCCATGAATGCAGGAGCAAAGATACTTGATAAAAGTCTCATGGCTGCTAATTTATAGGGCTCGGTCATTTGAGGCAGATCAATTAAATCCTCAATTCGCCAATCTTTTACCATTGCCACAGTGTCGGAGAGTGCTTGTCCAATGTCTGACGGAGTTGGCTGTTGCGGAAACTCCACCCCCAAAAGCTTTAGAACTTGTAGACCCGTATTAACTGCTTCTAAGAGTCGGTTCTGCCCCATATAAGCTTGCATCTGGACTTCATACACTTTAATTTTGTCCAGCAGCGAGGTAGCGCGATCTTGGACTGTATCAATGAGTCTTTGCATTCCTTCAATATTACCGCTCAAAAAAGCTGCTTCTGCTCCTTCTGAGTAAAGTGATAATGTCAGTTCATATTGATTCTGCCAGCTATTAGTTGTTAGTAATTCCCTTCCCGCGTTCAAATATTCAGTAGCAGCAGCGTAGGCTGTTGAAGCTTTAGCTTTCTTTCCAGCAACCAGATTCAAGTGTGCTAATTGCTCCCGTTCTGCCTCATGGTTAATTAGCTCAACTCCCACATTTAAGTGGTTGACAATATCAAATATTCTTTCTTCTCGTTCAAGTTCTGGCGTATTCTTTAATAAGAGTTGACCGATTTTTAAGTGAGTCGATCGCTTTTGGTCTTCTGGAATCAGAGAATAGGCAGCTTGTTGGACGCGATCGTGTAAAAACTTATATTTGGGTAATTGTTCGTGGCTAATTAGTAATTGGTCAAATTCCTGACCATTCCCGATTACAGATTCGCTATTATCCTCTGCTTGATAAAACTTGTAAACCTCGCTAACAGGTAAAATTAATCCTTCTTGCAGCGCCTTCCATAAAGCAGATGCGGTTTCTACCAGCGAATTTTCATCAACAATTGCTAACGTCGCCAAATCGAACTGATTGCCAATACAAGCAGCTAACTTTAAAACGAACTGTGTCCTGGTTGGCAACTTTCGCAACTGAAGTGCCATGAATTCTACTACATCATCCGTTAGTGCCAAGGTTCGCACTCGGGCAATATCGCACTGCCAATACCGCTCTTCAAAATTAAATTCAATTAGCCCATCTTCATGCAAAGATTTGAGGAATTGTGTGCTGAAAAATGGATTGCCTAGGGTTTTCTGATAAACGAGTTCTGTTAAAGGCAGAGCCAACGCTGTAGAACAAGCTAGAGTATCGGCAACTAAACTATTTATGTCGGATAGAGCGAGCGGAGCTAAGGTAATAGTATTCACCTTTGCTGACGTTTTTTGAATTTCTGCTAACGTCAGCATCAATGGATGCGCTGGAAATACTTCGTTATCCCGATAAGCTCCTATTAATAATAGATAGCGGTGCTCTGTAGCACTCATCAGCAGTTGAATTAATTTTAACGATGCTGAGTCTGCCCATTGCAAATCGTCCAAGAAAATCACTAAAGGATGTTCTTTTGTTGTGAAGACTTGAATGAATTTTTCCAACAACAAATTGAAGCGATTTTGAGCGGCGCTGCCAGAAAGTTCGGGGACTGGCGCTTGCGGTCCGATAATCCGTTCGAGTTCGGGAATGACTTCAACTATCGCTTGAGCGCTATCGCCTAAAGCTGTCAAAATTTCTGATTTCCATTGTTCAACTTTCGCATCTGTTTCCGATAGCAATTGTCCCATTAAATCGCGAAAAGCTTGGACAAATGCACTAAAGGGTAGGTTGCGTTGGAATTGGTCGAATTTGCCTTTAATAAAGTAGCCTCGCTGTCTGACAATTGGTTTGTGAACTTCGTTGACGACAGCGGTTTTGCCAATGCCGGAGAAACCGGCAACGAGCATCATTTCGGTGCTTCCTGCACTCACGCGGTCAAACGCCGCTAGCAGGGAGAATACTTCGCTTTCTCTACCGTATAGTTTTTCGGGGATGATGAAGCGATCGCACAAATCTCGCTGCCCTATTTTAAAGTTAGTCAGTGCCCCTGTCTCTTGCC
>NZ_JAUBRJ010000029.1:0-87102 GCF_036701805.1 Microcoleus sp. N3A4 | reverse complement strand
GCTGCTAGCGGTAATGTCACCGTAGATATTCCCGCAGCCAAAGCTACGGATACAGCCGGTAATAACAATACCGCAGCAGCCACGCAACTGGTTCGCACTGCTAATATCACCACACCTGACATCACCCCACCTACTGTTACCTTAACATCAACTTCAACACCAACAGTAACTGGCTTATTTAACGTTACTGCTACCTTTAATGAAGATGTCAACGGGTTTGATAATACTGATATCACCGTAGCCAATGCGAATGTCAGTAACTTTGTGAAAGTTGATGCCAAAACTTACACCTTTGATGTCACTCCCGCTGCTAGCGGTAATGTCACCGTAGATATTCCCGCAGCCAAAGCTACGGATACAGCCGGTAATAACAATACCGCAGCAGCCACGCAACTGACTCGCACTGCTAATGTCACCACACCTATTGTTGATGTCACCCCACCTACTGCTAACTTGAGTGCAATTTCTAACATTACTACAGCGGGTGGTACAAGCCAGACATTGACAGTTACTTTCAGCGATAGTAGTGGAGTTGATGTTAGCAGTTTAGATAATTCTGACGTTGTTGTAAATTGGTCAGGTGGTGCTATTCCTGCTACCTTTATTAGTGCCACACCCACTGGCAATGGTACGCCACGTACAGCGACATATTCGTTTACCCCGCCTGGGGGAACTTGGGATAATGCTGACAATGGTACTTACACAGTTAATTTGCAAGCCTCGCAGGTGAAGGATGTTGTTGGCAATTTGTCTGCTGCTAGCAATTTAGGTACTTTTAGCGTGAATGTTGCGGCATCAGTGCCCCCGCCCATACTAATACCAATACCCACACCCGCATCCATACCGACACCGACACCGACACCAACCCCTGCGGAAACAGCGACACCGACACCGACACCAACCCCTGCGCCAACACCAACAACCAACAACATCCCCAACGATGACTGCATCTGCGATGACATTGCCTATCCCAACTTAAACCAACCCAATGCAGTTGAAAACACCATACTCGGTGTATCGGGCATTCAAATAGGCACTGCCAAAAACGATGAATTACTGGGTAGCAACACGGGCAACATATTCGATGCCAAATCCGGGGATGACAACTTATATGGTGGCGAGATTCGCGACATCCTCAACGGCAACAAAGGTAATGATTTTATCAGCGGTGGCACAGGTGATGACATCCTATTTGGAGATGAAAATAATGACATTATTCTTGGCGACTTGGGCAATGATTTAATCTTTGGAGGCAAAGCCAATGACTCCCTAAATGGCCGCGAAGGTAATGACATCGTTTATGGAAATAGAAATGATGACTTCATCGATGGCGGTAAGGATAATGACACCTTATATGGAGGCAAAGGTGATGACATCATGCTTGGCAGTCAAGGTGATGACTACCTGTTTGGCAACCAGGGTTCGGATACCATCTGCGGCGGTGAAAGTAATGATTTGATCAGCGGTAACGAACAAGCAGATATCCTGGGAGGGTGTGAAGGAAATGATACTCTTTACGGAGGCGAAGACAACGATACTCTCACTGGTTGTCAAGGTGATGATATTCTTTACGGAGACTCGGGTAATGATAGTTTGATTGGCGGTAGCGGTAACGATATCTTTGTCTTAAAAGCCGATCGAGGATTTGACACGATCGCTGATTTTACCGTGGGTCAAGATTCGATCGCACTAAGCGGAGGTTTGAGCTTTAGCCAGTTAGCAATAACTCAAAATACTCAGGGAACTCTCATCAAAAATGCCTTGACAGGGGAAGAGTTAGGTGTGATGGTTGGAGTGAGTGCGACTGCGATAACATCCGCTAATTTCCGGTTGATTTAGGAAATCAAGAAAAGTACGATCGCCCATTCGATCCAAAAGGGAGCTCGCACTTATAGCCTTTCTCAAAAAGATGAGGTATGACTGACAGCTTACATAACCACCCAGACTTATTGGGCCGGGGCCCAACAACGTCCGCGAATCTTTCGCTCGAACCGCTATATACCAATTTTAAAATATCTAGCAAAAATTTAAAGATTATTCATACTTTCGGCCGCGCCACTGAGTAGGCTGATTCAATGCAGAAATGAGAATTCGCAAAAACGCCAGCGGATCGGCCAAAGGTGACAGCCAAAACAGCCATTTACCAGATGCCCCAGTTGTATCGTAGGAAGGTGCGATCGCCAAACACAAAGCCGATCGCACTGCAACCAAAAATACATTCAATCCCAACAGCCAAAACTGCGGAAATACACCAACCGGCGGCAGCGAACCAAACAGCAAATAGCACAACACAATCGGTACCGGCAAACCTTGAACTGCCAGCAACAGCCACAAATCGCCCCAAATTTGACCGCCAGAAGCAGCATCTTTCAAATCCAGCGATCGACCCCATTCATTCCAAGTCTCGATCGCCCCCTCATACATCCGCACCTTCAACACCTTAGCCCCATCCAAAAAGCCCACCTTAAAGCCCTTAGCAGCCGCATAGCGAGCCAAAGTCACATCATCGCAAAACGAACCCCTCGCGACCTCATAGCCCCCCAATGCCACCAAAACCTCGCGCTTGCACAAGAAACACTGACCGTTCGCCATCACCCGTTCCGGCACATCCCCGCCAGTCCCCGTCGGCCCGAACCGATAAACCAAAGTCATTAACAAAGCAGGTTGCAGCCACAACTCCCCCGGATACTTGAGGATAAACTGCGGCGACAGCGAAATCAAATCGTAATTTCCAGCCGCCGCCGTCTTCAGCAAACTCGCAATCAAACCCGGATGCGGCACAGTATCCGCATCTATCCCCAAAATCCACTCGCACTTCTCGGAACTTGCCAAAAAACCCGCATTCAGCGCCCACGGACGCCCTACCCAACCCGCCGGCAGCGGATCGTCGTTAATCAAGCGAAACCGGGGGTCTTTTTGTGCTGCTGCTTTGACTAAATCTCCGGTTCCGTCTACCGAATAGCTGTCAACCACAATCGCTTCTCGGAGTTCGTAACTTTGGCTGGTTAATCCTTCCAAACAAGGCGAAATTCGATCGGCTTCGTTCAAAGTCGGCACTACCGCAGTACAAGCACCCAACAAATCCAGTGTGGGCGAATCCGGTTCCAGGGGCGGGATGCGCGATGGGCCTTTAATCAAACGCGACATAAGAAGGGCTGCGGCGGGCAATTGCAGCAGCAGGAGTGCGACAGCGATGATACTTGTCAGCGGTTGGGAGAAGAGGTGAGGGGCGATCATGGGATTTTAGATTTTAGATTTTAGATTTTAGATTTTCAATTGAAGAATTGGGAATTACGGTTGGTGTCAATTTAAAAAATTTAATAAAATTTTTGCCTCAAACATATTACAGGAATTGGGAATGAAAATATCGCCGCTGAAAAACCCGGTTTCTTGTAGAAACCGGGTTTTTAAACTAGCTCAAAAATTAGTGTAAGTTTTTGCTAAATCAGCCGCTGTTGCTCGCTAGCGACTTACTTTCGCAAAACGCCCACGGGCTGAGGTGAAATTTCAGCCTTGAGAGCAGATGTATCCAAAGACGGCATAGTTTTTGTTACCTCACCTGCTGCGGGTTTAGCGATCCAGCTTAAAGCGATCGCCGGAACTACACCCAGAAGCACAGCTAGCGATGTCGGGAACCAGAACCGAGAATCCAAGGAAGTTACAGTGATAATTGCTCCGAAAGCAAAGTTTACCAAATAAACAATTAAGGGCAAACCTAATTCCGAGCGCTCTAATTTAATCGGTCTTGTTCTCCAGAAGAAAGCTGCTACAGACATAAATAGCGCCCCCGTACCCATCCAACCAGCCAAATTGCGGTAAGGCATTCCAAAGAAAGCCCCAAGTTCCTCAAATTCCCAAAAAGGCACAGAAGTTTGACTCATCGCCGGATCTAGTACAAAATCCCAAGCGGTTAGCAGCAAAGCACCAAGGGCGATCGCCCCTATTTGGCGCACCCAGTTGAGTTCAGCTTTACCAACCCCTACTCCAGCGCGAGCAATTACATAGGAAACCAGTCCCAGATAAAACCACGAGAGGGGAATTGTAAACGGCACCAGCCCTGCAATTTTGTAACCCAAACCGCTCAAATAGTGGTAGTTGCCGAAGGGAAAACCCGTACTCGTTCCCAACAACTCGCTACCCAAGGACAAAAACACAGAAGGCAGTAAAAAAGCCAGAGTTGCAGCCAAACCCAATGTCCGGAAGGCATAGAGAGCAACCGCTGCTGCACCAAAGATGATATAAACTACTCCACCCCCAGCCATCCCCCACTGGAATAGAGTTTGCCCTGTTGGTGGCAAACTCATCACCAATTCGGGACGGGGTAAAATCAGCAGCAACCCTGCCAATCCAAAAGCCATTGAGAAGACGTGGGTTATCAGGCAAAAGCGCTCAGCAATCAAAAGTTGCTTCATGGGACTCCTCGAAAAAATATTAGATGCGGAAAGCACTCCCTAACAGTTTACAATTTTTAACAAAAAATCAAGCATTTAAGTCAGTTGTCAGTTGGCTGTTGGCTGTTGACTGTTGGCTGTTGACTGTTGACTGTTGGCTGTTGGCTGTTGGCTGTTGACTGTTGACTGTTGGCTGTTGACTGTTGACTGTTGGCTGTTGGCTGTTGGCTGTTGGCTGTTGACTGTTGACTGTTGACTGTTGTCAGTTGACTGTTGACTGTTGTCAGTTGACTGTTGACTGTTGTCAGTTGACTGTTGGCTGTTGGCTGTTGGCTGTTGACTGCAAGCCCCATGCCCGATGCCCCATGCCCCATGCCCGATGCCCAATTCCCGATGCCCAATTCCCGATGCCCAATGCCCCATGCCCGATGCCCCATGCCCCATGCCCGATCTTAAATTACTGCCAATTGCCCACTAGCACGAAAGGCGCCCATAAATAGGGATTCTGATACTGTTGGTTTTTCAGCAGCTTTAATTGAGCGTTGCGGAGGGCTTCAGCTTTGCTGGTTTTAGAAGAAGCAAGCTGCTTGTAAAACTCAGCCATAAAGATAGCTGTAGATTCGTCGTTGACTTGCCAAAGGGTGGCGGCGGTGCTGCGGGCACCCGATCGAATTGCGGCCCCGGCCAAACCCAAAGCAGCGCGGTTATCGCCCGAAGCTGTTTCGCAAGCACTCAAAACCAAAAGTTCGATCGGCTGTTGTTTCTCCCCAGTGCGGGCTCGCAGCAGTCGATCGAACTCCTTAACATTCACTTTCTCGTCCCAAGTCACAATAAAAGTATCCGCCGCATTCGAGCTAAACTGACCGTGAGTTGCCAAATGGACGATCGGGTAAGACAAAGCTTTAATTCGATCGTGCAACCGCCCGCTGACAAAATCTTGATTCAGCAGCGAAGTCGCAGGCATCTGGGCTGCAATTTGTTGAATTTCCCCCGTCACCCCCGGCAAAGCCGAGAAGCCTTGACGCGCTTCCGAGAGGGCAGCGGTGAGCACTTTTAACTTGACTTGGCTCAGCGGTTTCGGTGCCAGCAGTTGCAGTCCCGGCGCTAAAGCAATACTGTATTTTTCTACCAAAAACTTTTCACCGTCGTGCAGCACAGCCATCGGCAGATTTCGCAAATAACCGTCGAGCACAAATACCAGGGTTTTAATCCCGCTAGCCGTCAAATCCGCTTCCGCAGGGCGGATTAACCAGTCGTAAACCTGTTGGACGGGAGGCCTCCTGTCGCGGGGGAAAGCAGCAGGCCTGATGACATTTTTGGCTTGTCTGAAGGCAGTTTCCAACTCGGCTTGAGACTTCTTAGTAGTGTAGCGGCGCAGGGGTTTGCCGGGAATTGACAAAATTACCTCCAAACGATCGCTCAAAATAATCGGATAAATCACCGCCGCTGTAGGATCGATTTCCTCGATCGACTTTGGTTTAGCATCAGCGCAAGCATCCCGAAAAAAGTTGTCCAATTCCGCCAACTGCAAAGATTCCACCGTTTGGCGCGCCAGTTTCAATTTAGCTTGACTTGGGGATTCCTCTTGCAAAAGCAGCCCGACTAATTCCCGATAAACCGGTTCGGCACTTTCCCGAAACGAAAATTGCACTTCGGGATTGACTGTCACCAAATCGCCGCGCAGAGAAGACAATATATTCACAGCTTGAGTATATTGAGCGATCGCCCCTTCTGTATTCCCCTGAGTTTTCCGAATCCGTCCAAGTTGCCAAAACAATTGGTAAGCAATATCGGGAGATTGAAATGCCGGTGCTAAACTCAAAGCCTGAATTGTGAGATTTTCCGCTTTCTGATACTGATTTTGGATTTCCGATAGTTTGCCTTTAGCTGCCAGAATATAAGCTTGTATCCGTTGGTCGCCCAAACTGTTTGCTGGTTCGAGAGAGCGATCGAGCATTTTGTCAATATCGCTTAAACTCAAAGTTTCCGCAGGCGACTGAGCTAATTTCATCAAGCTTTGAGCTAGATTAATTTGAGCGTAAAGTCCGGCGCGGTTCGACGGAAATTCAGTAACTTGAGGTTCGATGGAACGCCACAAAGCTTGTGCCTCCGACCAATTTTTGCGATCGACCAACAAACTCAATTGATTTAACTTCGCCTGAATTTGTAGAGGCGATTGCTCCGGCATCGCCTGGGTCGATCGAGCATAATATTCTAGGGCCGAGCGTTCCAAATCAGCGCGCTGTTTGGGTGTCAAACCCGGTTTATTGCTTTTAGCCCGCGCCGTGTTGCCCAGATTGAGATAAATTGCAGCCTCCTCTTGCCGCACGCCTAATTTTTGGGCCGCTTCCAGTCCCGCTGACAGTAAATCCTGGGAACGTTCCAGTTGTCCCAAAACCCGCAATACCCGGCCTAAAGCATTAATTCCCCGGACTTCTTCGAGGGAAATCGGCTGATTTTTCAAATTTTCCAAACCCGCCGTCGAAACTTCGCAAGTTTGGTTTTCCAGCTTAAAAGAAGCTAACAAAATTTTGCAAGCTCTGGGGTAAAGTCCGAGATTTTCCCAAGCCCGACTTTGATTAATTTCAACTTGAAAAAGTTGGTTTTTACTATCAATTTGCTCAAATATTTGAGCAGCGTGCTTCCAAATATCGATCGCATCTTGAGTCTGCCCCCGTTCGAGTTGCAACTGTCCTTGAATGTTGAGAGTTTCCGCCAAAATCCGCTGCTGTTCGGGAGTTTTTGCCTGTGTTCGCACAGCCGACAAACTCGAATTTACAGCTTGTTCTGCCTGTTCCCAAAGCGCCAACTGCCCGTAGGTTGCAGCTAAATTGCTCAAAGCTGTGGCGCGAGCGAGATTTTCGCCTTTTGCCTCAAACTGCGCCGCCGCTTGCTGCAACAGCGGTACAGCTTCCGAAAAACGTTCCTCTCGGTACAGACTTCGAGCTTGTCGGACAAGCTGCACCGCTTGTGGTGGATTAACCTGAGCAACTCCGGGAGGAATCGCAACGGATAGCAGACAGGAAATCACAAATAACAGAATTACTTGCCGGAGCGATCGAGTAAGCTTCATATTTAAAAAATAAAATTACAACTGCAGACACACTTACCAATTAACCCAAATACATCTTATCCTTTGTCTGCGTTAATCCCCGTTAATCCGCCTGCATCTGCGGTCAAAAAAAACTAATTTCAACGGGGTACACAAACAGAAATCGGTCGAGGATTGCGATCGTCAGCAGCATTACCCGCATTGTATCCAACAAGCGTAACTTCTCCTTTCGCATTCACCACCCAACCTTGCGCCGGAACAACTTCCCGATCGGGGATTTCCCCTTCTTGCTTCTTCCCTCGATCGGTTACATCGGTTAAATCCTCTACATTGCTCGTTGCCGAACTTCCTGCCTCTTCCACCCAAGGCAACGGCGATAGAGGGCTGCTGAGGGCATCATTAGGACTGGATGGCACTCCTCCTTTCCCAGTGACGGTAAACTCGCTCTCGGCCCCTCGGATGCAGGGATTTGCAGCAATTAACGCAGCCGGATTTATGACATTTTGCGGCAGTTCCACTAAACCTTGAGCGGGATTCACTCCAGAAGAACTAAATGTAACACTACCTTGCAAAGCCGGGCCGCTACTTTGGGAAATCGCCGCAATATCGCTGGTAGGAATTAGAGAAGTCGGACTTACTTGCAACGCTGCAAATTCAGCATCAGTCAGTCCTAAACTACTCCTGGCTTGTTCGCGGTTAAGGCTTGTAAAGCCAAAAATATTTGGTACATTGACCGTAACTTTTCCTCCGGTAGCTGTCCGAGCGTTAGCTGTAATATCGCTATTTTCTCGTGGGAGAGCTACCAGAATATCGCTGTTAATTCTGATATTTCCACCGTCAGAAATACCTGCATCCGTTGTAATTCTGCTGCCGCGTCGCAACTGGATATCTCGCGCTTGGAGGTTAACATTTCCTCCACCACCAGAGTCAGTTGTACCGTCGATGCGGGCTTTGTTATCCAAGGCAATTGAGTCGGCTACAACATTAATATTGCCAGCCCTTCCCTTTCCTAAAGACTGAACACTAATTGTTGCCCCATCGCGGACAATCAATTGATTAACATTCAAATTCAAAGAGCCTGCATTCCCCGTAGCGTTGGGATTGACAATAATAGAAAAACTGCCAGCCGAAGCCTCAATTCTACTTGCGAAACGACCGTTACTCCCCGTGCCTTGAACTTCTATGCGATCGGCATCAATTGTTATATTTCCGGCATCTACTGCACCCAAAGAAGCCGCAGAAATAATCCCTCCATTCCGTAGAGTAAGTCTGGGCGTAAAGAGGCGGATATCTCCACCCCGACCAGAACTTGAAGTTTGAGTAGCCAGAGCACTCGCTCCGAATCCTACATTTCCCAAAACTCCAGATACCCCGCTCACTTCGATAGACTCGGAAGCTCTCACAGTTAAATCTCCTCCTAGACCTCCATTCCTAGAAAACACGACTTGCCCAATAACCGCACCCGTTGATAAACTAATTGAGGCTCCATCAGAAACAGTTAGCCGCTTAGTGTCGATGGTAATATCCCCGGATTTACCATTGCCATCAAAAGAGTTTGTACCGATCCGAGTTTGCGCGGGACTTCCTGGAAGTCCCCCCGACAATTCTACAGATTCAGTTGTTTTAATCGCGATATTTCCTGATGCTCCATCGCTGCGGCTGATGCTAACCAAACCACCAGCATCGCGTACAATTAACCGTTGGGCTTCAATATTGATATTGCCGCCAGAGCCGCTACTTTCCTTAGTTGTTCCATTATTGATTGCTGAACTAACGATCTCGAAGGTGTTAGCGCGGACATTCAAATTTCCCCCATTTCCAGCACCCAGGGTAGCGGTACCGCCTACTACCCCATCCCGCAGCAGCAGCCGTCCGGTATCGATATTAACCTCTCCAGAAGTTCCACTGCCAACAGTACCACTGTTGATTACAATTTGGGGATCAAAGGGGTTGAGAGTTCCAGATAATATATATTGGGTATAAAATCGCTGATAGCCTCCTATTCCCAACCCAATCATTTCTACTGAGTCAGTCGCGCGGATGTTTATATTACTCCCGTTTCCATCTCCCAGGGTCGAAGTGAGAATTTGGGCTCCTCTATCTACTCGTAAATTGTGAGCATTAATGTCAATACCTCTACCATCTATATTTCCTAGTGTCAGGCTATAAATTCCCGAACTACTGACGGTGACGTTTCCACCTCTGATGTCAATTTTTCCACCTCCTAATCCGGTGGTATTGATGGACGCACCGTTCATTTCAATATTGCCAAAGTTCTGAATATTGTCATAGCTTAAATTCAGTCCTAAAGCTGTTGGTTCAAATTGTACTAAACCGGGACTTTTCACACTTCCCAGTAATATTTGTCCGGTATAAGCTGTTAAATTTCCTCCTTGTAGTTGAATGTCTCCACCAATTAATGCTAAGGTTTGACCCGGATCTACTGCTAAACCGAGTTTGTTAGAAGTAGGAATTTTTATCGGTAGTGGCGGTAAGGTTGGTGTGGGGCCAATTGCTTGGGAAGTGTTGACAATTGTGCCGGGATTTTCTCTAAAGTTCAAACCCACAGGAATATTAATTGCTAATAATGGCACTGCGTTAGGATCGGCGGCGCTAAATTCAAAGCCATTATCAAAAAGAACGCCGCTACCCGTTGAACCGATAAACGAGCCGCGTAAATCTAACCTCGCATTGGAACCAAATACAATTCCTTTGGGATTAAGTAAAAATAAATTGGCACTACCTTGCACTCCCAAAGTTCCTAAAATATTTGAAGGATTACCACCTGTAACGCGGGTAAAAATATTCGCAATCCCGTTAGGATTGGCAAAATATGCTCCTCGTCCTTCACCGACATTAAATTCGCGGAAACTGTGAAATAAATTTACTCCGCGAGTTGCACCGCCTTCTATTCTGTCCGATGGTAAGTTATTAATCGTATCGGGAACAGTGCGCGAACTTTCTGCACCCAAGCTATTATCGGGGATGATTTGAGCGATCGCGGGAAAAGGACACAGCAGTAAGAATGCAAAAAATAGGGCGGAAGATTGGCGCTGCATCTTGGAAGTCTGTTAATTTAATATGAGAAAAATAGCGAGGGCTTAGCTACAACCTGAAGAGTACCTATCGAGGTACGCACACACCCGTCGGTTTCGGACGGAGAATAGATGCACCACCAGAATTATAGGCTACCAGCGTTACTTGTCCTCGATCGTCCATTACCCAACCTTGAGCGGGAATAATTTCTGTGGGCCCAATTGCTATGGACGCTATGAGGCCTTCTACTTGCTGACTTCCACCTACCGCTGGTTCCACCCAAGGCAACGGCGATTCAGCGCTGCTGAGGGCATCATTAGGACTCGGTGGCACTCCTCCTTTCCCAGTAGCTGTAAACTCGCTCTCGGCCCCTTGGATGCAGGGATTTGCCGCAATTAAAGCAGCGGAATCGACCACATTTTGCGGCAGTGCCACTAAACCTTGAGCGGGATTCACCCCTGAAGAACTAAATGTAACACTACCTTGCAAAGCCGGGCCGCTACTTTGGGAAATCGCCGCAATATCGCTGGTAGGAACTAAAGAAGTTGGACTTACTTGCAACGCTGCAAATTCAGCATCTGTTAATCCCAAACTCGCTCGAACCTGTTCGCGAGTCACTGATGTAAACCCAAAAACATTGGGGACATTAATATTAACGCGACCACCCCCGGCCGATCGCGCATTAGCCGTAATATCGCTATTTTCGTTGGGGAGAGCAACCAGAATATCGCTTTTAATGTTGATATTGCCACCATCAGAAATACTGGCATCAGTTGTAATTCTGCTCCCTCGGCGCAACTGAACATCCCGTGCTTCGAGGTTAATATTTGCTCCGGCACCGGATGCCGTTCTACCGTCAATGCTGCTTTGGTGGTCAAGGGAAATTGCATCTGCTTTCACGTTAATGTTACCAGCCCGTCCCGAACCCAATGCTTGCAGATTTAGAGTTCCCCCATTGCGAAGAATCAATTGCCCGACATTCAGATTCAAGGAACCTCCGTTCGCCGTAGCATTGGGATTTCTAACGCGAGAGACAATGCCAACGGAAGTCTGAATTTGACTGTTAAATTCACCTTGACCCCCATTACCAATAATTTCTACGCGCCCCGCATCGATCGTGAGGCTTCCTGCTTCTCCTTTGCCTAAAGATGCAGTAGAAATAAGTCCTCCATCCCGCAGAATTACTAAAGGTGTAGAAATGTTCATACTCCCTCCCCGAGCAGCAGAGGTGGTATCAGCGGAGATGAAACTAGGATTCCGACTCCCATTCGCCAAAACTCCAGAAATACCCTCTAGTGTGACTGACTCAGTAGCTTTAATTGTTAAATTACCTCCTGGCCCTCCAGTTGTATTCAAGGGTTGGTTGCCCACAACCGATCCGCTAGATAAACTAATTCCGCCTCCCTCAGAGATCCTCAACCGCTTCGTGTCGATATTAATGTCTCCGGCTTTCCCATTAATGCTGATTGCGGTTGCACCAATCAAGGTTGCTACGGGACTTCGAGCCGGAGTCCGCAGCACTTCTACTGATTCATTCGCTTTAATGTTGATATTCCCCGATGGTGCTTCACTGCGAGTGGTGCTGATGAGCGCACTGCCATCGCGTACGATAAAACGTTCTCCCTCAAAGGTGATATTTCCTCCCCTACCCGTACTCCCCGCGAGTGTGCCGCTGTTGATCCCTGAACCGACCAGATCGAAAACCCTGGCACGGATGGTCATATTTCCGGCGTTGCCAGCACCTAACGTAGCGCTACCCGATACGGTTCCATTGTCGATCAGCAGTTGTCCTGTATCGATTAAGATGTTTCCCGCATCTCCCATGCCAGCAGTGCTAGTTTCCAGCAGAATTTGTGGGTCAAAAGGGTTGATTTTTCCAGAGGCTGTATAATTTTTGACAAAGTTTTGAAAGCTCTCAAATCCAATCCCGATGAGTTCTACTGAGTCGGTAGCGCGGATGTCGATCGCGCCTCCGGCACCACTTCCTGCTGTCAGTGTGGAGATTTGCGTTCCACCTTGGGCTAGAAAATTTTGAGCGTTAATGTCGATCGCCCTGCCGTCGATATTTCCCAAAGTCAGTGCATAAATTCGCCCATTATTGAGGTTGACATTTCCACCTCGAATCTCGACTTTGCCGCCACCGAGTCCACTGGTGTTGATCTGTGAGCCGTTGGTCATTTCAATATTACCCAACTTGGAAATATTGTCATAGTTTAAACTTAATCCAAATGGCGTTGCCTCAAATCCAACAATCCCCGAACTAGCGAGGCTACCCAGCAAAATTTGTCCCGTTGATGCAGTGACAGTTCCCTGATTTAATTCAATATCTCCGCCCACTAGGGCGAGAGTTTGTCCGGGTTCAACTGCTAAGCCAATGTTATTAAAAATCGGCGGTAGCCCTGGAGGTAACTCTGGTAAACTCAAGGCTGGTGCTGCTGAATTATTAATGATTTTTCCCGGATTTTCTCGAAAATTTAAACCGATAGGTATATTGACATTTAACAGCGGTAATGATTGGGGATGGCTGCTGCTAAATTGATAGCCCTTCTCGAAAACTATGCTATCAGCAGAACTTGCTAAAAATGAACCCCGCAAATCTAACCTCGCATTGCGGCCGAAGACAATTCCTTGGGGATTAAGTAAGAACAAGTTAGCATTACCTTGTACTCCCAGCACACCTAAAATATTAGAAGGATTGCCACCCGTAACGCGGGTGAAAATATTCGCAATTCCGTTAGGATTGGCAAAATATGCTCCTCTGCCTTCACCTACGTTAAATTCTCGTAAACTGTGAAATAAATTTACTCCGCGAGTTGCACCGCCTTCTATTCTGTCGGATGGTAAGTTATTAATCGTATCGGCCACTGTCCGCGAACTTTCTGCACCCAAGCTACTGTCTGGGATGATTTGGGCGATCGCGGGGAAAGGAAACAGCAGTAAGAATGCACAAAATAGGGCAGAAGATTGGCGCTGCATCTTTGAAGTCTGGTTAATTTAATTTTAGGAAAATAGCGACGGGTTAGCTAAAACCTAAAGAGTACCTATCGAGGTACGCAAACACCCGTCGGTTTCGGACGGAGAATAGATGCACCACCAGAATTATAGGCTACCAGCGTTACTTGTCCTCGATCGTCGATTACCCAACCTTGAGCGGGAATAATTTCTGTTGGCCGAACTTCTATGGGTGCTATGAGGCCTTCTACTTGCTGACTTTCAACTACCGCTGGTTCCACCCAAGGAAACGGTGCAGCAGCGCTGCTGAGGGCATCATTAGGACTCGGTGGCACTCCTCCTTTCCCAGTAGCAGTAAACTCGCTATCGGCCCCTTGGATGCAGGGATTTGCCGCAATTAACGCAGCCGGATTTACCACATTTTGCGGCAGTTCCACTAAACCTTGAGCGGGATTCACCCCTGAAGCACTAAATGTAACACTACCTTGCAAAGCCGGGCCGCTACTTTGGGAAATCGCCGCAATATCGCTGGTAGGAATTAGAGAAGTCGGACTTACTTGCAACGCTGCAAATTGAGCATCAGTCAGTCCTAAACTACTCCTGGCTTGTTCGCGGTTAAGGCTTGTAAAGCCAAAAATATTTGGTACATTGACCGTAACTTGTCCGCCCCTAGCTGTCCGAGCATTAGCTGTAATATCACTATTTTCTCGCGGTAAAGCTACCAAAATATCGCTATTAATTCTGATATTACCGCCCTCAGAAATACCTGCATCCGTGGTGATTCTACTGCCGCGCCGCAACTGAATGTCTTGCGCTTGAAGGTTAATATTTGCCCCTGTACCAGAGACAGTCGTGCCATCAATTATGCTTTTATTATCCAGGGAAATTGAATCGGCTACAACGTTAATATTGCCAGCCCTACCTGTTCCTGAAGATTGAACGTTAACCACTGCACTATCCCGAAGCATCAATTGATTAGCATTCAAATTCAACGAGCCTGCATTTCCGCTGGCAGTGGAATTTACAGCATTAAACGCCCTACCAGCCGAGGCCTCAATTCCACTCCTCAACCGACTGTTACTCCCAATACCTTGCACTTTTAAGCGATCGGCATTAATTGTAATATCTCCTGCATCTGCTACACCCAAAGAAGCCGCAGAAATAACGCCGCCATTCTGCACAGTTAGTTTAGGTGTTGAGAGGCGGATATCTCCACCTCTACCAGAACTTGCAGTTTGAGTAACAAAAGAACTTGCAACATAGCCCGCATTCCCCAAAAATCTTGACTCGCCGCTCACTTCTACAGACTCGGAGGCTCTCACAGTTAAATTTCCTCCCGTCCCCCCACTTGAAGAAAACACAACTTCGCCAAAAATCGCACCCGTCGTTAAACTAATTGTGGCTCCATTAGAAACACTCAGCCGCTTAGTGTCGATCGTAATATCCCCACCTTTTCCATTCCCATCAAAAGTATTCGTGCCGAGCCGAGTTTGCCCTAGACCTCCAGGAAGACTACCCGATAATTCCACAGATTCACTCGCTTTAATCGCGATATCCCCCGATGCTCCATCACTAAGGCTGAAGCTGGCAAACGCACCGCCATCGCGCAGTATTAACCGTTGGGCTTCAACAGTGATGTTTCCGCCTTGACCAGTGCTTTCGTTCGTTGTTCCGTTATAGAGCGTTGAACTGACGAATTCGACGGTGTTGGCGCGGATACTCAGATTTCCGCCATTCCCAGCACCAAAGGTGGGGGCACCGCCCACTACCCCATTGCTCAGCAACAGCCGTCCGGCTTCAATGTTAATATCTCCGGCTGCTCCACTGCCAATAGCGCTAGTAAACAAAACAATTTGCGAAATAAAAGGGTTGCCGGTTCCAGATGTCTGAAAATTTTCTGTAAGCTGCTGATAGCCCTCAATTCCCAACCCGATCATTTCTACTGAGTCAGTAGCGCGGATGTTGATATCGCTTCCTCTCCCTTCTCCTAGTGTGGAGGCGAAAATTTGCGACCCCCCCTCTACTCGCAAGTTTTGGGAATTGATGTCAATGCCTCTACCATCGATATTTCCGAGTGTCAGTCCATAAATTCCTGAACCATTAAGATTAATATTTCCCCCTCGAATATCGACTTTCCCACCTCCTAATCCGCTGGTATTTATAAATGCACCCTTCATTTCAATATTGCCGAAGTTCTGAATATTGCGATAGTTTAAATTCAGACCTAAAGCTGTTGGTTCAAATTGCACTAAACCTGGACTCTTGACGCTACCTAGAAGAATTTGTCCGGTATAAGCAGTTAGATTTCCTCCTTGCAGTTGAATGTCACCGCCAATTAATGCTAAAGTTTGACCGGGGTCTACTGCTAAACCGAGTTTTTCAAAAGCAGGAATTTCTATGGGTAGCGGCGGTAAGGCTGATGTAGGAGCCATTGTTTGGGAAGAGTTGACAATTGTACCGGGATTGTCTCTAAATCTTAAACCCACAGGAATATTGATTGCTAACAATGGCACTGAATTAGAATTAGCTGCACTAAATTCAAAGCCATTATCAAAGAGAATGCCGCTACCAGTTGAACCGATAAATGAGCCGCGCAAATCTAACCGAGCATTGGGGCCAAAGACAATCCCTTTTGGGTTAATTAAAAACAAGTTACTGTTTCCCAAAACTCCCAGAGTTCCTAAAATATTAGAAGGGTTGCTACCAGTAACGCGGGTGAAGATGTTGGCAATTCCGCTGGGATTGGCAAAATAAGCTCCCCGCCCTTGACGGATGTTAAATTCGCGCAAGCTGTGAAAGAGGTTAACGCCGCGAGTTGCACCGCCTTCTATTCTGTCGGATGGTAAGTTATTAATCGTGTCGGGAACTGTCCGCGAACTTTCTGCACCCAAGCTATTATCGGGGATAATTTGAGCGATCGCGGGGAAAGGAAACAGCAGTAAGAATGCAAAAAATAGGGCGGAAGATTGGCGCTGCATCTTGGAAGTCTGTTAATTTAATATGAGAAAAATAGCGACGGGTTAGCTAAAACCTAAAGAGTACCTATCGAGGTACGCACACACCCGTCGGTTTCGGACGGAGAATAGATGCACCACCACCAGAATTATACGCTACCAGCGTTACTTGTCCTCGATCGTCGATTACCCAACCTTGAGCGGGAATAATTTCTGTTGGCCGAACTTCTATGGGTGCTATGAGGCCTTCTACTTGCTGACTTTCAACTACCGCTGGTTCCACCCAAGGCAACGGCGATTCAGCGCTGCTGAGGGCATCATTAGGACTCGGTGGCACTCCTCCTTTCCCAGTAGCGGTAAACTCGCTATCGGCCCCTCGGATGCAGGGATTTGCAGCAATTAAAGCAGCCGGATTCACCACATTTTGCGGCAGTTCCACTAAACCTTGAGCGGGATTCACTCCTGAAGAACTAAATGTTACACTACCTTGCAAAGCCGGCCCTGCCTGTTGAGAAATCGCTGCAATATCGCTAGTAGGAATTAAAGAAGTTGGATTCACTTGTAAGGCGGAAAATTCAGCATCAGTCAGTCCTAATCTACTTCTAGCTTGTTCGCGATTAATGGCAGAAAAACCAAAGATATTGGGTACATTAACCGTAACTTGACCGCCCCTAGCTGTGCGAGCGTTAGCTGTAATATCGCTATTTTCTCGTGGGAGAGCCACCAAAATATCGCTATTAATTCTGATATTTCCACCTTCAGAAATACCCGCATCCGTTGTAATTCTGCTGCCGCGCCGCAACTGGATATCTCGCGCTTGCAGGTTAACATTTCCCCCACCGCCAGAGCCAGTTGTGCCATTAATGCTGCCTTTATTATCAAGGGCAATTGAATCAGCTACAACTGTGAGAGTGCCAGCATTAGGCGTACCCTGCGCCCGGACGCTGACTGCTGCCCCATCTCGAACAATTAATCGACCGACATTTAGATTAATTGAACCCGCATTTCCCGTAGCGTTGGGAATGGGAGTGCCGAGTAAATTACCCGCCGAAGCGTCAATTTGACTAATCAATTGACCGTTAAGAGCAGTGCCACTCACTTCTAAGCGATCGGCATCAATCGTGAGATTGCCTGCATTTCCCGTATTAGCAGAAGACATGAAAATTACTCCCCCATCCCGCACAGTTAGCCTGGGCGTAGCAATGTAAATATTGCCTCCCCCCTTAGAGCCATTGGTTTCACTGGCGAGGTAACTAATATTGTATTGTCCATTTGCCAAAACTCCAGAAGAGATACCTGTCACCTCTACCGACTCAGAGGCCCTAATTGTCAAATTGCCTCCGGGTCCCCCAGTAGAAAAGGTACTGTTGCCAATACTCGTACCGCTCGATACAGAAATTCCGGCTCCTTGGTTAATAATCAATCGCTTGGTGTCGATCGTAATATCCCCGGCTCTGCCTTTCTCATTGGGGTCTAAAGAATTAGCCGCGATCCCAGTTTGGGTCGCACTTCCAGGGAGAGTCCTTAAGACTTCTACTGATTCAGCCGCTTTAATGTCGATATTCCCCGCTGCTCCCTCACCGCTGGTGACACTGGTGAGACTACCACCATCGCGCACGGTTAATTTCTGGACAGCAACGGTGATGTTTCCTCCCGCGCCGCTACTACCCACAAAGGTCCCACTGCTGAGCGCAGAACCAGCCTGATCGAAAACATTGGCACGGATGTTGATATTTCCCCCATTTCCCACACCTAATGTGCTGCTACCTGCGATCGCCCCATTGTTTATTAGCAGGCGTTTGGTATCGATCGCGATCTCTCCAGCAGTTCCAGTGCCACCAGTGCCAGTGGCCAGAACAAGTTGCGGATCGAAAGGGTTGATTGTTCCCGATTTCCGATAATTAACTAAAAATTGTTGATAGCTCTCAAAGCCAATCCCGCTCATTTCTACTAATTCAGTAGCACGGATGTTGATATCGCTCCCTTTCCCTTCTCCTAGTGTCGAGGTAGAAATTTGCGACCCTCCCTGTACGCGCAAGTTTTGGGCGTTGATATCAATGCCTCTACCATCAATATTTCCTAATGTCAGTCCATAAATTCCTGAACTATTGACGGTGACATTTGAGCCTCTGATGTCAATTTTCCCACCTCCTAATCCGCTGGTGTTTATCGATGCACCGTTCATTTCAATATTCCCGAAGTTCTGAATATTATCGTAGTTTAAATTCAAACCTAAAACTGTTGGTTCAAATTGTACTAAACCGGGACTCTTCACACTTCCCAGTAATATTTGTCCGGTATAAGCTGTTAAATTTCCTCCTTGTAGTTGGATGTCACCGCCAATTAATCCTAAAGTTTGACCGGGATCTACTGCTAAACCAAGTTTGTTAGAAACAGGAATTTCTATCGGTAGTGTTGGTAAGGTTGGTGTGGGGCCAATTGCTTGGGAAGTGTTGACTATTGTGCCGGGATTTTCTCGAAATCTCAAACCTACAGGAATATTAATTGCTAATAATGGCACTGCATTAGAATTAGCGGCGCTAAATTCAAAGCCATTATCAAATAAAATACCGCTACCAGTTGAACCGATAAATGAACCTCGTAAATCTAATCTCGCGTTGGGGCCAAAAACAATCCCTTTCGGATTAAGTAAAAATAAGTTAGCATTTCCTTGAACTCCCAACGTTCCTAAAATATTGGAAGGATTCCCACCAGTAACGCGGGTGAAAATATTAAGAATGCCCGTAGGATTGGCAAAATAGGCTCCTCGTCCTTCACCCACATTAAATTCTCGGAAACTGTGAAATAAACTTACTCCACGATTGGCTCCGCCTTCGATTCTATCCGAGGGTGAATTATTAATAGTATCGGGAACAGTGCGCGAACTTTCTGCACCCAAGCTGCTGTCTGGGATAATTTGAGCGATCGCGGGGAAAGGACACAGCAGTAATAATGCAAAAAATAGGGCGGAAGATTGGCGCTGCATCTTGGAAGTCTGGTTAATTTAATATGAGAAAAATAGCGACGGGTTAGCTAAAACCTAAAGAGTACCTATCGAGGTACGCAAACACCCGTCGGTTTCGGACGGAGAATAGATGCACCACCAGAATTATAGGCTACCAGCGTTACTTGTCCTCGATCGTCCATTACCCAACCTTGAGCGGGAATAATTTCTGTTGGCCGAACTTCTATGGGTGCTATGAGGCCTTCTACTTGCTGACTTTCAACTACCGCTGGTTCCACCCAAGGAAACGGCGATGCAGCGCTGCTGAGGGCATCATTAGGACTTGGAGGCACTCCTCCTTTCCCAGTAGCGGTAAACTCGCTCTCGGCCCCTCGGATGCAGGGATTTGCAGCAATTAAAGCAGCCGGATTCACCACATTTTGTGGCAGTTCCACTAAACCTTGAGCAGGATTCACCCCTGAAGAACTAAATGTAACACTACCTTGCAAAGCCGGGCCGCTACTTTGGGAAATCGCCGCAATATCGCTGGTAGGAATTAGAGAAGTAGGACTTACTTGCAACGCTGCAAATTGAGCATCTGTTAATCCCAAACTCGCTCGCACCTGTTCGCGAGTCACTGATGTAAACCCGAAAACATTGGGGACATTAATATTAACGCGACCACCCTGGGCCGATCGCGCATTAGCAGTAATATCGCTATTTTCGTTGGGGAGAGCCACCAGAATATCGCTTTTAATGTTGATATTGCCACCATCAGAAATACCTGCATCGGTTGTAATTCTGCTGCCGCGCCGCAACTGGATATCTTGCGCTTGGAGGTTAATATTCGCCCCCGTACCGGAGACAGTCGTGCCATCAATTATGCCTCTACGATCCAGAGCGATCGAGTCTGCAACTACGTTAATATTACCGGCACGCCCCGATCCCAAACTCCCAACATTAATCGTTGCCCCATTCTGGACAGTCAACCTTGGGGTAGTAACGCTGATATTTCCTGCCGCACCTGTGGGAGGGGGAAGCTGGAATACAGCCTGAAGCAAAATATCTCCAGAAGCGGTTGCTATGCCGGAACTAGACAAATTATCATTAGTTCCTGTTAGTTCCACCGACTCCGAAGCGTTGATAATAATGTTTCCCCCCTGTCCTTCACCTATAGTAGAGGCCCCTATTGCTGCTGTACCTTGAACAATCAATCGCTTAGTGTTAATCCTCAAGTCCCCAGAGTTACCACTCGCAACAGTCCCAGTAGCTAATTGAGTGCGAGCAGCACGAGCAGCGGATATGCTGTCGTTTGTACTGCTGCCAATTATCGTCAGGGAGTCGGTGGCATTGATAGTAAGGTTTCCACCCCGACCAGCAGAAGGAATCACCCTATCTGTTGCTGTGATCCCGCTGGTAGAAGTGATCGATGTCCCCCCTTCTACCAGCAGAGAGGGTGTATTAATTTCTATGTTTCCCGCGTTTCCCGTACCGCCAATAGTGTTAGTGGTAATCCCAGTACCAACGGGGCTATCTGGTCGGTACTCTGTGAGTACCACTGAGTCAGAAGCTCTCACGGTTAAGTTTCCGCCATTGCCTGCACCCACAGTTGCGGATGATATGGCTGACCCATTACGGACTGTTAGCTTCGCGGTATCAACTGTTAAATTGCCTCCACTGCCTTGATTTATAGCAGTGGTGAGTATGCCAGATTCGCTGACTTCGACTGATTCAGAAGCTCTAATTGCCACATTCCCCCCAGCTCCTGTACCGTCGCTCAGGTCGATCGCGATCGCGCCTTCTCGAAGGTTTAGCTGCTTAGTGTCAACTGTAATATTCCCCGCTGTGCCCGCGCCCACAGTCCCGACAAATATGCCGCTTTGCCGATTTGAGAAGTTAGAGTTTCCACTTGTGCCTGCATCGAGGATAGTTTGTTTAAAGAAATCAAATCCAGTTCCTTTGATTTCTACAGAGTCAGCGGCGCGGATGGCAACATTGCCGCCGTTTCCTGTAGCGATCGTGCTAGTTGAGATCAAGCCTTGGTCTAAAATCCTTAACTGTGCTGCATCTACGGTAATATCGCGGCCGTCAATATTTCCCAAGGTATCGGAAAGGAGGGAAGCGCGATCGCGCAAAATCACTTCTCCTCCCCTAACTGCGATCGCACCTCCTCCTGGCCCGCTGGCTGTCACCGCTGATAATCCTGATAAGTCAATCTTCCCAAAATTAGCAATATTTGTATAATCCAAACCTAATCCGATTGGCGAGATATTGAAGCTTACTACACCCGGACTTGCCACACTTCCTAATTGAATGTTGCCGCTAAAAGCGCTAGCAAAACCATTATTAAAGGTTAAATCGCCTCCCACTAATGCTAAGGTTTGACCTGGAGTAACTGCTAAACCAACTGGTAGTTCTGTGCCTTCAATAACTTGAGTGACACTGGAAGTGTTGACTATTGTCCCGGGATTTTCTCGAAATCTCAGACCTACAGGAATATTAATTGCTAATAATGGCACTGCGTTGGGATTAGCTGCGCTAAATTCAAACCCATTATCAAAGAGAATGCCGCTACCTGTTGAACCGATAAAAGAGCCGCGTAAGTCTAACCGCGCGTTGGGGCCAAAAACAATCCCTTTCGGATTAAGTAAAAATAAGTTAGCATTTCCTTGAACTCCCAACGTTCCTAAAATATTGGAAGGATTCCCACCAGTAACGCGGGTGAAAATATTAAGAATGCCCGTAGGATTGGCAAAATAGGCTCCTCGTCCTTCACCCACATTAAATTCTCGGAAACTGTGAAATAAACTTACTCCACGATTGGCTCCGCCTTCGATTCTATCCGAGGGTGAATTATTAATAGTATCGGGAACTGTGCGCGAACTTTCTGCACCCAAGCTATTATCGGGGATAATTTGGGCGATCGCGGGGAAAGGAAACAGCAGTAAAAATGCAAAAAATAGGGCGGAAGATGGGCGCTGCATCTTTTAAGTTTTGTTAATTTTGTATTAGAAAAATAGCGACGGGTTAGCTAAAACCTAAAGAGTACCTATCGAGGTACGCAAACACCCGTCGGTTTCGGACGGAGAATAGATGCACCACCAGAATTATAGGCTACCAGCGTTACTTGTCCTCGATCGTCCATTACCCAACCTTGAGCGGGAATAATTTCTGTTGGCCGAACTTCTATGGGTGCTATGAGGCCTTCTACTTGCTGACTTCCACCTACCGCTGGTTCCACCCAATTAAACTGGCTAGAATTGCTGCTGAGAACATCATTAGGACTCGGTGGCACTCCCCCCCGTCCAGTCACAGTAAACTCGTTCTCGGCCCCTCGGATGCAGGGATTTGCAGCAATTAACGCAGCCGGATTGACCACATTTTGCGGCAGTTCCACTAAACCTTGAGCGGGATTCACTCCAAAAGAACTAAATGTTACCGCCCCTTGCAAAGCCGGGCCGACACTTTGGGAAATCGCGGCGATGTCGCTGCTTGGAAGCAGAGATGTAGGACTTACTTGCAACGCTGCAAATTGGGCGTCACTGAGCCCCAACCTGTTTCTGACTTGTTCGCGACTCGCTGCTGTAAAGCCGAAGACATTGGGGACATTGATATTCACGCGGCCGCCGCCTGCTGTGCGGGCGTTGGCTGTAATGTCGCTGTTTTCTTGCGGGAGGGCGACAAGAATGTTGCTGTTGATGTTAATATTGCCGCCGTCAGAACTGCCTGCATCGGTGGTAATTCGGCTGTTGCGGCGCAATTGGATCTGTCGCGCTTGCAGGTTAATATTTGCTCCTGTACCGGATACAGTCGTGCCGTCAATCATTGCTTTGTTGTCAAGATCGATCGAATTTGCGACAACATTGATATTACCAGCGCGTCCGGTTCCCGTAGCCTGCACTGTCACTGTAGCTCCATCTCTGACAATTAATCGATCGGCATTCAGATTCAACGAACCGGCATTTGCCGTAGCATTGGGATTAGTACCAAATATCTTGCCCACAGAAGCATCAATTGTACTGACAAACAGACCGTTATTTCCGCTGCCGCTGACCTCAATGCGATCGGCATTAACAGTAATATTCCCCACATCTCCCACCCCCAAAGAACTCGTAGAAACTACCCCTCCATCCCGCACAGTTAGGCTTGGCGTATCAATGCGAATATCCCCGCCCCGACTAGAGCTCAAAGTTCCAGAACTCAGCGCACTAGCACTCTGAATTCCGCTGCTCAAAAGTTGAGAAATGCCTGAAACTTCTACTGATTCAGTAGCCCTAACTGTTAAATTTCCAGCAGGCCCCCCATCCCTAGAAAACAAAAACCTGCCAATTAACACACCCGTTCCTACTGTAAACGCAGAACCCCCAGAGAGAGTCAACCGCTTGGTATCGACGTTAATATTCCCCGCCCTGCCGTTAGAACCGATACTCAGCGTGCTAATTCCGGTGGACACAACTGTTGTCGGCCCGCTGTTAGACAATTCTACTGATTCAGCAGCATTAATGTTGATATTCCCCGAGGGGCCGCTGCTGTAGCTTGTGGTACTCAAAAGAGAACCGTCGCGCATAATTAATCTGGCGACATCAACACTAATACTTCCTCCCGCACCGGTACTTTCTTTAGCTGTCCCGTTGTTAATTCCAGAACCCACCATCTCAAAAGTATTGGCGCGAATGATTAAATTGCCGCCCCTTCCACCACCAAAAGTGATGCCGCTACCTACTACCCCATTGTTGAAGAGCAGGCGGCCGGTGTCGATCGTAATATTCCCCCCCGAACCAGCACCAGCACTACCATTAAACAGCACAAATAGCGGGTCAAAGGGGTCTGTAGTTCCCGATACCAAATATTTAATTGCAACCTGTTGATAGCCCTCAACTCCCAGCCCGCTGATTTCTACTGAATCAGCAGCCCGGAAGTTGATATTACCTCCTGCACCATCTCCTAGAGTCAGGGTAGAAAATTGCGTGCCATTTTCCACTCGCAACTTTTGAGCGCTGATATCGATATCTCTACCATCAATATTTCCCAGTGTCAGCGCATAAATTCGCGCACCGCTGAGGGCGACATTTCCACCTTTTAACTCTACTCTACCGCCACCCGTTCCGCTGGTATCGATCAGCGATCCATCGGATATTTGAATATTGCCGAAGTTTTGAATATTGTCATAATTTAAAGTTAAATTTCCCTTTTCCCCCGGTGTCAGTGCGAAATTAACTAAACCGGGACTGGCTGCGCTACCGAGTAAAATTTGTCCGCTGCTGGCGGTTAAATTGCCGCCTTGGAGTTGGATGTCGCCGCCAATGAGTGCTAAAGTTTGACCTGGTTCTACTGCTAAACCAACTCGATCGCTAATTGGGATTGGCACAGCAGAGGCTGGGATGTTTACCTTTTCTAAAGCGGTCGAACGATTGACAATTGTACCCGGATTCTCGCGAAATCTTAAACCAACGGGAATATTAACTGTTAATAGCGGGGATGTTTGCGGGTTGGTGCTGCTGAATTCAACGCCGTTATTAAACACAATACTGTCAGCCGTTGAACCAATAAACGAACCGCGCAAATCTAACCGCGCATTGGGGCCGAAGACAATCCCTTTTGGGTTAATTAAAAATAAGTTTCCGTTGCCTAAAACTCCCAGAGTTCCTAAAATATTAGAGGGGTTGCCGCCTGTAACGCGGGTGAAGATGTTGGCAATTCCGCTGGGATTTTCAAAATAGGCTCCCCGCCCGCCTTTAATGTTGAATTCCCCGAAACTATGAAAGAGGTTAACGCCGCGAATTGCGCCGCCAGTGATTCTATCGGAGGGTAAATTGTTGATAGTATCGGCAACTGTGCGCGAACTTTCCGGCCCCAGGGTATTATCGGGAATGATTTGGGCGAAGGTTTTCGAGGGAAATAGCAATAAGAAAACAAACAGTAGGCCGGAAGACAGGCGAGACATAGCTTAAATCCTGTTAGATAAATAATATCGTTTCCGGTTCCATCAGAATTATATATTTGGATTATATCAGTGCGATCGCCCCAGTGTTCGATCGACTCTCTTTCACCCCTAAAGTGGACTTTTCCCCAATATAATAAAGATAGCTTTTTTCAGTGCGACGGCTGAGGAAATCTGTTTCTGTTTAAATATGTGTGTAGAATATGCGTCCGATCATTCATACTAGATGGTAGACACCTTCAATCTTAGGAGCCGTCTATGTTACTACAAGAAGTCAAGGAGCACGTCTTCAAACTGCCACCGAGCGATCGCCTTGCGTTAGTGGGCGCCATCATTGAGTCCTTACAAGATCGGCCAGTTACCGGGGCCGATCGTTCTGGTGCGATTCAGCGGATGCGAGGCTTGCTAAAGACAGACCAACCCGCACCGACAGATGAGGACGTGGCTGCAATGTTGGAAGCGCGACGAGTGGAGAAGTATCTTTAGTGAGAGTTTTAATTGATACCAACATTGTCCTAGATTTTCTGTTACAGCGAGAGCCATTTTTCCAAGACGCAGAGTTGTTGTTTCAAGCGATTGATGCTGGGCAACTCATCGGTTATGTTACGGCGACAACGCTCACGGATATTTTCTACATTTCTCGCAAACATACTCGCAGCGTTGAGCAAGCACGGCAAGCGGTTTCAGAAACGCTGACCGCTATGGTCATTTGTCCTATTGATCGAGCCGTTTTGGAATCAGCTTTCAACTCTGGTTTGGTTGATTTTGAAGATGCTGTTCAAATTTTTGGTGCAGTTGCTCAAGGGTTGGATGCGATTCTGACCCGCGATAATAAAGGTTTTTTGAGTTCGCCTATACCTGTTTTATCCATTCAAGAGTTGTTGCAGCAGTTAGGGACGTAGAATAGGGGTTAAATCGTATTAAAAACAAGATTAACAACCTTGCCAGATCCGCAGCCACAGGCTAAGATTTGGCAAAGGTCGAGAACACGATGAACTACCGAAACCACATCACGATCGAAGCAAATAAACGCGGTGGTAAGCCTTGTGTACGCGGCTTGCGAATTACGGTTTATGAAGTGCTTGAGTACCGGGCTTCCGAGATGACCGAAGCAGAAATTCTGGACGATTTCCCTGATCTGACGCGACAAGATTTAAAAGCCTGCATTGCTTATGCTGCTGACCGCGAGCGTCGGTTTATGACTGTGACCTTATCCGCTTGGAAACTGTTCGACATTGCAAGTTGTGAATGGCTCAGGCAATGTTGAGGTTACAGGCGATATAATTCTGCGCGGAGCCGATTGTTTGGACATGACTTGCTATCCTTTAGATAGGCTTTAAATAGGAAGAATTAATTAGGGAAACTCAAATGGCAATTAACACTTCTTTAGGTTCTTCCTTACTTGGTATGCTAAATCAATAGCTAAATCAGTCAAAGAAATTGAAAAAATATGTCAAAATATCAATCAAGTCCTTGTCAGGCTTGACCGGCAGGGCTAGTTTAATTGTTAACTATCAATATTCACTCTTGGTTTTTGAGAGCAAATTACAGTCATGAACACAAAAAAGGGTACTAAAGTTGGTAGTGCCCTGAAGGAAAGGATAGAGTAAGCTACTATTATAGAGAAGTGTTTACCATTAGTGAGATGACAGTAGAAATTCCCCATTGTCCTAATTGTGGCGAGCGAAACAGTCAGTCGTAACGGTCAAACTCGGCATCACAAACTTTCATTACAAATGTCGAGAATGTGGCCGTCAATTTGTTTTGAATCCGACATGGAAAGCTATTACTAAAGAACAAGAAGAGTTAATGTCACGGATGCAAATGCGAACGTATTTCCCAGGCCGGGATTGCTCGGGTATTACAAGTGTCAGAAGATACAGTGCAGCGCCACGTAAATGCCGCTTCTGTTGCTGTTAAGAAGCAAGTGGAGGTGAGTCCCAAGGCAAAAAAGCGCTTGAGTGTTCAGATGGATGAGCTATGGTCGGAGAGTCGATAATAAAGGAAATCAGCAGTGGGTATGGCTGGCATAGGATGCCCAGACTAGGGAAATTGTTGGTGTACACATTGGAGATCGTAGCGCAGTATCAGAAGAGTGCTTTATGGAATTCAATGCCACCAGTTTACCGCCAATCGGCAGTAATTTATACCGACCATTGGAGTGCTTATGATTCTGTATTGCCAAGCATTCGTCATCGCGCCGTGTAGACTCTCGATAGTGGTTGTACTAGCTATATCGAGCGCTTCAACTGTACTATTCGACAACGAGTATCAAGCGTTGGTAAGAAAGAGCTTAGCCTTCTCTAAAAAATTAGAAAATCATATTGCTGCAATGGGGGCGTTTTGTACATCATTATAATGATAATTTACAACTCCAGATGCCTACTTTTATTTGAATTTGGTTGATTTTTTGATCCTTTCCTTCAGGGCACTACCATAAACAGCAAGCATCAGTAAACTTTTGCACCGAAGGAAAGTTATTTGGAAGTCCGATTTTTGAGTATGACAGCCGAGAAAATGATGCGCGTCAGCGGTGTCATATTCTAGTATGGTTGAAACAAAATCCCCAAACTTTGAACTCCGCACCAGCGACGTTTAACTTTTACTTGATAAATCTACTTTGTTCTCGCGCTAAAATCGTATTTGTGTATCGCGAAGCTAGGAAAAAGTATCGCAAAGCACAGCAAATAGTCAGCGAGTTAGAAAAGAAGCTTCCTGAATTCAGTCAAATAGAAAGGGAACATGATAGACAAGTTAAGTTGCAGAAATTAAAGGACTTGCTGGCTGAAGTCCGCACCAAAATGTTTGATTGTGCTCAGCAAGTGCGATATTTGCAAGAAGACAGAAACACGATTGATACTAATGCTGAAAATTATAGTGAGGCCTTGACAAAAATTACAAGTTTGTGCATCGACGGCGATAATATTGACTTTTTGCAGAAGTTTCTAGATGTGGCTGAGAATAAATATCAGCGGCAAATTGAAATAGATTTAGGCTACCTGATTGCTAGCCAAGATTTGTTCCAGCAGTCGATATCCACTGTGCGAGGGATGGTGGAAATCGAACAAGTGGAATTTGACACTGAACAGGAAGAAGCGGAAAATACGCGCGATCGCCAACTTGAGAATACCATCTTTTTTGTCGGAACTGCGATCGGCTGCGGACAAATCTTTTCAGCCGCCTATCCTCTAATCAAGGATAAACCAATTAAATGGCAACCCGATTTTTCTCTACCGCTACATCCCTTTTCTGCGACTATTCTCTGGAGTCTGCTGTTCGGTTTGGGATTTGGCCTGCTCATACTGGGTATCCTGCCGCTGGCGAGAAAAATATCCCCCAGAATCCTGTCGCTGGTAAGAAAAATATTGCCTAGGTAAAGCAGTGCGGTGCAATGATTTTTCACCGTCACGCACCCTACGACTGATACAAAACATTGTATTCCTAAAGGACACGGCATTGCCGTGTCCTTTAGGAAAACCGAACGGGAATACAATTCATCAAACAAAAAACCGGGTTTCTGACAAAACCCGGCCATCATGAACACAAGCAATACTAACACTACTCACACCTCAATTATTCAACAGTTTCATACCCATTTTTAGCTTGTCCAAAATTGTCTTTTGCGAGACACAAGTAATCAGACAAAGCTTACCGCAATTCAAAGTATCGCGGCGCACTTCCTGCGCTTTTTCGCCGTACCAAATCTCGCGGGCGCTGGCGTTTTTAACATTACCAATCACCGGAAACTCATCGCACAATTTCACATCGCCGCGCGTATCAATCCAGTAATTGCGAAGTCCAACGCGACAAGGACGAGTTGAATCGGGAGCTTTTTCTTCCGCGAAGTGAGGCACCATCAAACGCAGCACTTCGTCGCTGTTCATAATTGGCGCGCCGTTTTTATTCATCTCAATTAAGCGCTCAATTACCTGTGAAAATTCTTCCCTGTCTTCTTCTTCAATCCACAATTCCGAATAGGTTTCTGGCGTCCAGCGGTTGACTGGTTGGAAGTTTACCGTCGTGGCTCCAATTTCTTTGGCCCAGGTTACTATCTCCTCAAGGTGGCGGAAATTGAGTCGATTCATCGTCGGTTTGACGTTGATGGGAAACAGGACGTTCTGTTTTTCCTGTTCCTCGCGCAGATAACCGATTCCTTTAGAAAGCCGATCGAATAATCCCGGTTGACCCCGCAAATAATCGTGCAGTTCTGCATTCGGCCCGTCAACGGAAATATTCACATTAAAAGGACGCGCCGCCACAGTTTTCGCCGCATTTTCCCTCGTCATGCAATAGCCGTTGGTGGTTACGCCGGCGTGGATGCCGTTCTTGTTAGCAAAAGTTAGCAAGTCTAGAAAACCTTTTTTAATATAAGGTTCGCCGCCGCTAAAGTTGATGGAAAATTCGCCCACAAATTCTTTGACGCTTAAGAGGGCATTTTGCCATTCTTCGATCGTCATTTCGTCTTTATATTCTTTGAGGCGCCAATACTCGCACTGGCGGCATTTAACGTTGCAGCGCTCGTTGACAATCCCGTAAAAAGTGACTGGGCTGGTCAGGTCGTATCCTGTATTGATCCGCAGCGATTCGGCTACTGCACTCTTGGTGTGCTTGACGCCCAGTCTGGATAATGTTAAAGCATCCATGTCTTTTTCCCTTACGTGTTGTTACTTAAGTCAATTTATCGAACCCTCTTTTATACGTATTATTACGTATTAGTGATTACGTATTCCTTACAAGTACGTATGCACTATCCTAAGTGTTGCTTTTGGGTATGGCTAGATGTTTTTGAAATATTTATAATATTAAGGGTTGTAACATATTAGTATTTGCAATGTATCGAGCGATATTTTCTGTTAAAATATGAATGAAGCTTAATAACTGGTCAAGAATATCGGCTGGAGATTGAGTTGAATTAATGAATTGCAATAATTATTTAAAACTTGTTAAATAATTATTGCTTTAGTGTCGGTAAAAATACTTAAGTAATCGGTATCAATAACTTAAAGTTATCGTGAAATGAGCGACCTGTACAGCAGTTGACTTCACACAACCTTTACAATATGAGGGAATTTAAGTATTTCAACGGCAAAAAATGGCGACAAATATGAGACGATATTGGCACGTACTGAAATTATTCTGGGGTGCGGCGATCGCAGCGGAACTAGAATACCGAATCAACTTTGTCCTCGCGGCCCTCAGCAGCCTCGGAAATCTTGCTGGCAGCTTGTTCGGGCTGTTTTTGTTCTACCGTACCGGCTACACGTTTTCGGGCTGGAAATGGGAAGAGGCTTTAGTTGTACTCGGCATTTTTACGATTTTGCAGGGGTTTGCGTCAACCTTTCTCGCGCCCAACCTCAGCCGTATTGTCGATCGAGTGCAGCAAGGCACCCTCGATTTTGTCCTCCTGAAACCAATTAGTTCTCAATTCTGGCTGTCTGCAAACACGGTTTCCCCTTGGGGAATACCCGATATCATCTTCGGCGCCGTATTGATGCTGTATGCTGCTAACAAGTTGGGAATAGAAATCGGCAACTATTTTTTAACAGCAATACCGCTGTTATTTGGCATGGTAAGTCTTTACAGTATCTGGTTTATGTTAGGTGCTATGAGTATTTGGTTTGTCAAAATTTACAATGTTACGGAAGTTCTCAGAGGATTGTTAGAAGCCGGTAGATTTCCAATGGCAGCTTATCCCGCAGCTTACCGATTTTTCTTCACATTCGTAGTCCCCGTCGCCTTCTTCACCACAGTACCGGCAGAAGCAATGCTGGGCAGAGGTGATATAGTTTGGATAGCAGGGGCTGGAATATTAGCGATCGGGCTTTTGTGCGCTTCCCGCTACTTCTGGCAATTTGCACTCCGCTTTTACACCAGCGCTTCCAGCTAGTTAAGTAGCTAGCTACACATAACATCGCGTGGGGAGGGGGGCGTGCGCGAAACAGTTAACTCGCTTCTACAAGAGTTCCTTGCCTTACCAGCTCTTACAAATTTATACAAGATTTTTTTCCTATCTACTTATATACTTTAAAAAAATGTAAAATTTCAACAGAGCCTTATATTCTTGAAATCTCAACAGTAAATAAACCACGCAAACGAGGGCAAATGAATGAAAAGAAAACAACTGGGAAACACTAATTTTACTATCAGCGCGATCGGTATTGGAGGTATGCCGATGTCCTTAAGCGGCCGGCCGCCAGAATCGCAATCAATTGCGGTAATTCACCGCGCCCTCGATTTGGGTGTCACCCTAATTGACACCGCAGATTCCTACTGCCAAGATCAATCCGACAAACACCATAACGAAGAACTGATTGCCAAAGCTTTACAACAGTATACTGGAGATATCAGAGCTGTCACCGTCGCCACTAAAGGCGGCTTAATGCGGCCTCAAGGTGCGTGGACGCGCAACGGCAACCCCCACCATTTACGCAAGACAATTCGCGAAAGTTTTGAAGCGTTCGGGGGCCAGGAACCGATCGACCTTTGGCAATATCACTCGCCCGATCCGGCTTATACCATCGAAGCAGCCCTAGCACCTGCAAAAGAAGCGGTAGAAGCAGGAATGATTCGATTTATTGGAGTTTCCAACTTTTCTGTAGAGCAAATCAAACGCGCCCGCGATACAGTAGAAATTGTCTCGGTTCAGAATCAATACAATCCGTGGCACAGACAGCCGGAATCAGACGGCGTTCTGGAATATTGCGAAACCGAAAAACTGACATTTTTTCCTTGGAGCCCTCTGGGAGGAAGCCGCCGCGCCACAAGCTTGCAAGATATGCCCGCGATCGCCAAATTAGCAGCAGAAAAAAACGTTTCAGTTTACTGTATAGTATTAGCTTGGTTGATGGCAAAATCGCCCTGCATCGTTCCGATTCCCGGTGCGACAAAAGTATCGAGTATTGAGGACTCTGTGCGGGCGCTCGAAGTTAAATTGACTGACGAGGAATTGCAACAAATTGCCGTAAGTTAAGTAGGTAAGGGCAAAAAAAACAATAGAACAGGCAAGATGCCTGTTCCACGAGAACTTTATTGTGGGGTGGGCATCTTGCCCGCCCTTGAAAGTGGGATTTAATGAGTAAAGTTGACATTTTTTGAGGAATTGAATTTAATGGAAGCTAATCAAGTGAATGCCGATCGAGACGTAGCAATTGAACATCAAAACGTACCTGTGGCCCATGAAGGACTGCACAACTTTTTATACAGTTCCGACTCAGAACACAGCGCAGCGGCCGCTATTTCTGAATTAGAAAATGACGGGACGCAAGTAATGTCGATCGATACGTGGCGTGCTTTAGCAACTAACGCGAAAGTCGCCGGCGTTTACGCTGTAATGGATACTTCCCGCAACACTCAGTTTATCGGTTATTCGCGAAATATCCTGCTTTCAATCAACGGTCACATCGCCCAAAATGGCGTCGAAAATTGCGCTTTCCTGCGCGTGCAAACTTTCAAATTCCCAAAGCGGGAAGAAATGGAAAGTTTGCGGGATGCTTGGATAGAAGAAATTGGCAGCATTCCGCCTGGAAACGGTGCTGACAGCGAAATGTGGGCGGCTACGGTAGGCCAAGCAGCGCGCGCTGCTATGTCTGCTGAAGAACAAAAAGCTTATGAAGAAAAGAAGCTAAAATTACGCAA
The DNA here is from genome assembly GCF_036701805.1 of Microcoleus sp. N3A4. Lineage (NCBI taxonomy): Bacteria > Bacillati > Cyanobacteriota > Cyanophyceae > Oscillatoriales > Microcoleaceae > Microcoleus > Microcoleus sp. N3A4. Next base: position 54,197 of record NZ_JAUBRJ010000029.1, on the reverse strand, counting down.
AGCAATGGCCGATTCTACTCTTACCAAAGAGTTAGAAACTGCAGCCAAAATAGACGGCGAACGCGCTAATGATTTGGAAGCTGCTGTTAACAATGATGACTGGAGTGCCGTGATTCAATCGCAAACTCAGGAAACAAAATCCGGCGAATAAAATTCGCTGCTACCTAAACTTTCGTCCGCCGTAAAGCCGACTGGAAGAGCATCAAATCCAAAGGGCGGGTTTATCTATTTCCTGAGTTACCTATAAATATCTAGGATAAAACCCGCCGGGAGCATCCCATTTTTGCTTTCAGATCGTGGACGGTTGCATCAGAATAATATATTTGGATGATATAGCGTGCGAGCGTCCATAGCGAACGGCTTTTATCGCGAGCGAGACGCTCGCACTCCTAAAAAACGCTTTTTACCAAATTGGGATGCTCCCAACCCACCCCTACTAACTAATGACTAATGACTAATTTTTCGTTCAGTAACTAAAGTCAAACTGATCCATTCACCCCGATCGTTATAACTGCGAATCATCCGAAACCGCAAGTCAGGTTCTACCAACCAACCGGCCTCGAAAAATATAGGTTTTCTGAATTCAACTTTGACAGGTAAAGTGCAAGAACCGCCGTCAGGAAGGAGCACAACTTGCACGGGCGAAGCACTTTCGTTAAAATTTAATACAGAACCGTCAATGCGGGCGCTAGAACTGATAACAGTAGCATTACTGCCAAAAGTAATTTTTTGAATTAGGCGATCGCCACTTTCCAAATGCAATTGTAAATTGGTAGAATAGGAATCAGGATGACGATAATCTGGATAAATTGTCACCGCTTCGCCCTGCCATTCTCCCAGCAAAGCCTCAACAGTTAAAGGCGGACGTTCGGGGACATTTTTATCAAGCTGCTTTTCCCGAATTAAGGTAAGTTTTGATAAATTGCCGTCGGTATTGTAGAGCTGAACGAAGCGCAATCTGCGATAATTGTAGATAAAACCAAACTCGGCACCGCACTCAGAATAAGGCGCTAGTTGAATAGTTCCCTGACAAAAATCTCCATTCTCAAAAAACAAGATATCTCGTCCCAAACCCTGATATTCTCGAACAAGTTCGCTCACTTCCGGTTCGCCGACACCGTTAGGATTTGGGGAAAAGCGACGGAGTTTCAATCTCACAGTTTTGTTGTCATTTAGACCTTCGAGAGAAATAATGCTAGGAGTATCTTGAAGTACCTCTCCTCGCGCTGATAGCTGAGTGAATGAACCGTGCCATTCTCCCAAGTTTTGCAGAAAGTTTTCCCATTGTGATACCATATTTTACCTGTGGATATATGTCTAAAAATAGAATTATAACTCTGCTTACGGATTTTGGATTAAGCGATGTTTATGTGGGAGTGATGAAAGGTGCGATCGCCCAAATTAACCCGCAGTTAAAAGTCATTGACATTACGCACCAAATACCTTCTCAAAATATAGCAGCGGCGAGGTTTTGTTTGATGACTGCTTTTGCTTATTTTCCCCCGGAAACCGTACATATTGGGGTCGTCGATCCGGGGGTGGGAAGCAAGAGACGCGGGGTTGCGATTCAATGTGCTAATTGCTGGCTTGTGGGGCCCGATAACGGGTTGTTTAGCGGGGTGTTGAGTCGGGAAAGTGCGATCGCCTCTGTCGAGCTCACCAACCCCAAATACTGGCGATCGCCTCAACCCAGCAGCACTTTTCACGGTCGCGATATTTTTGCAGCAGCGGGTGCTCACTTGGCGAATGGGGTGGCTTTGGAAGAGTTGGGGGAGTGCATCGACCCCGCAAGTTTAGTGCAGTTGCAGATACCAAATTGTACCGTTACAGCCACAGGTATAGAAGGTTGTGTTCAATATGGCGATCGCTTCGGCAATCTAATTACTAATATCCCCAATGATTGCATTATAGGTAACAATTGGTCAGTAATAATTAGCAATAGTTCTGATACAATTCGCATCCCCAGCGGTAAAACCTACAGCGACAGCGAGCCGGGCGATTTAATTGCCATAACTGGTTCTGACGGTTGGGTAGAAATTGCGGTTAATGGTGGCAGCGCTCAATCAGTCTTGCAGCTAAAATTTGGAGATAAAGTACAAGTAATTTACAGATAGAGAGCGTAATCGGCACTCATCTCATTCTATATTTATCTGCAAAATCAACAAGAATTTGGCGGTATTCGCTACTGTTAAAAAAAGCATCTCCATTATTGTGCTTAGCATTAGGAACAAGTAAAATTTTCTTAGGTTCAGGAGAAGCAGCATACAACTGTTTACTCATCGCAGCGGGAATCAAAGGGTCAGCAGTTCCGTGGGCGAACAAAACCGGAATTCGCAGCAATTTAACCTTAGCCAAAGAATCAAATTTTTGCGTCAGCAGCAGCCGCACCGGAAACAGTCGCATCATACTGTAGCGTTTTACCATATCCAGCATTGAAGTGAACGAACTTTGAACAATTAATCCCGCAGCTTCTGGATGTGCGATCGCTAATTCCACAGCAACAGCACCTCCAATTGAATGACCGTACAAAAAGATTTCGCTGGGCGACAATTGCCGCTGTTTCACTAAATAATTATAAGCTGTTTCCGCATCTTCATATACCCGAGCTTCGCTGGGAAAGCTGCCTTGACTGCGCCCGTAACCCCGGTAATCAATCAGCAAAACCGAAAAACCCAATTGCCGAAAGCGGTAAGATTGATTGATATTCGCACCGATGTTAAAACCCCTGCCGTGCAGGTACAATAGAGTTCCTAATGATTGTCGATTTGCGGCTGGCAGCCACCAACCGTGCAGTTTTTCAATTTTGGGCGATCGAGTTTTAACTGGCAACCAAACTTCTTGGTAAGCGATGTTAAAAGCATCCGGTGTTTTGGCGATTGCAGGTGTTGGCTGAAATATCAAACGAGTTTGCAGAATAAACAAGAGTATACAGGCAGCAATGTAGGCGATCGCCCAAAATTTTACTAAAGACGATAGCAACTTCAAACAATGTCTGTATCTATTTTGTATTTCGAGCATTGTGGAAAATCCAATAACAATTCGACTATTTATCCAAATTAACAACAATAATTATTAACTTCAAAAAGTAGCCTATTTTGAGGTAAAATCAATCCTGATGCTTCCTCATTTAACAATTGGTTGTATATTGTATCCGCTTCCCAAAAAGATTCTTGAGGCAAAAATCTAAATATTGATGCAGCAACATATTGTTTTTCTTTTTCAAAGCTTATCCAGTTTCTTAATAATTCTTCTGCTGCATGACCCGTAGTATTAGATCCAGAAAAAATATCTACTACCAAGTCTCCCGGTTCAGTAAGAAAATTTATAAAAAATGACGGTAATCTTTGGGGAAAACGTGCCGGATGCGCCTTAACATTAAACTCTTTGCACCAACGCAAGTATTGAGAATTACTTTCCGAATTAGAAATCTCTAGCAAATTAGATGGAATAGCACCTCCATTATCTTTGGCAAATCGATCGCTAATATTGTGACCGGAAGGACGTTCTTTGGGCGTGTAAAATTCATCAGCATTTTTCAAAAGTTTTTTCATTCTCTCAGAATACTCTACTTTGACTTTAGTAATATTCGCTTGAGGGTGATTTGTTTTGGAAAGCCACCAAACAGTATTCACAGAATCTTTAGCCCTGATTTTCTTTTTATTCACCCACTCTATAGGAGATGGAAGTTTTGAAGGATTAAACCAGAAAAATTCTTGAGCAAGTTTAAATTCATATTCGTCACATAACCTAATAAGTACGCGGTAATTGTACAGCGAACGTATAGGTATTCCTTTTTGATAAGCACCTCCAAGGTCTATAACAAAACTTCCAGTATCCTTGAGAACTCTTTTAATTTCAGGAGCAAAGCCCAGCAGCCAATCAACATATAAATCTTGATCTTCATTTCCATAACTCTTTTGGCGTTGCAGTGCAAAAGGAGGGGATGTTATCACCAAATCTACAGAATTGCTAGCAAGATTATTCAGGAGATTAAGAGAATCTCCCAAATAAGATTGACCGTATTTGGTGGTGTAAATTGGGGCGGGCAAAAGGTTACTCATGTTTAATTTAGATTAGTTTAAGGTACAACAGACACAGCCTACTGTCATTATATCGAAATCCGTACTTTCAGTTATATTTGATCCGTACTTTCAGTACGTTGTTTTGTGTATAAATTCTTCGTACCATTCAAAAAGCGAACTTTCAGTTCGTTTTTATGAAGGGTGAGGGGTATGAATTACAAAGAAGCCAGACAACAATTTGCGGCTAAGGTAAGTCAGTTACGCAGAGAAAAAAGGATGACACAGGACGAGTTAGCAGAACTCATAGACAAGACTACTGACTATATCAGCTTATTGGAACGCGGTGAAAGATCGCCATCCTTTGAAGTTATTTTCGCTCTAGCTGAAGCGCTCGATGTACCCGCTCCTTATTTAATCAGTTTTAGCCAAAGCGGCGAGAGTACAGCTCTCATTAGCACCCTGATAGCTGAACCAGTTTCTCCCTCTGTTGTGGAGCCGGTTGAAGAGGCTGTTACCACGGAAGAAGAACGCATTTCAGATGCTAAACGGCTAGAAAATGCTATGAAAAGCATCCAAGAATTGCAAAATCTGGCTAGTGAATATGGTATTGCGGATATTTTTCAAGATAACGGGGGAAAGACTTTACAGTTATTAATCCTTTTAGGGCTGCGGATATCGCCTGGGCGTGAAGGAAACGATGCTATTGATGCTGAAGGAAAAGAATACGAACTTAAAACAATAAATATTGCTCTCAATAGAAGCGGTGGGGTCACTACTCACCATCATTTGAATGAAATTATACTTGACAAATATCGCAGAGTAGAAGCTTGGTATATTGGACTGTATGAAGGCATAACTCTCAAAGAGATTTATAAACTTACACCTGAAAAGCTGGAACCTAAATTTAAAGAATGGGAAGAAAAGGTGAGGCTAAGAAACGAGCCGCTAAACAATCCTAAAATTCCCTTAAAGCTAGTAAAAAAAGGGCAACTTGTCTACTCTTACAGTAAATAATAGTTGCCCGATAGTGTTTAAAGGAGATTAGGTTGTGTTTGTGTAGAAGCGATACGTTGCCTACACGTAGCGACTTTTACACTCAAGCTACCACGAAATTAACCAACTTTCCAGGCACTACAATTACCTTTTTAATCTCCTTACCTTCAATGTGACGCTTGGCCAACTCCGACTCGCGAGCAAACTTTTCTAAAGCAGCTTTATCAGCACCCGAAGGCACTTGAATTGTGCCGCGAGTCTTGCCCATAACTTGAATTACCAGAGTAATTTCATCGGTAACTAATGCAGACTGATCGACACTCGGCCAAGTTTGCGTATGCACCGATTCACTGTTACCAGTATTGTGCCACAACTCATCAGCAATATGCGGCGCAAAAGGCGCTAACAAGCGAATCAAAGTGTTAATTCCTTCTGCATAAACTGGCGAGTCTTTACATTTAGCATCATTCAAAGCATTGCTGAGTTTCATCATTTCAGAAACAGCAGTATTGAACTGATAATCGCCCTCCAAATCGTCGCTAACTTCCTTAATTGCAGTGTGAATCGCCCGCCGCAAATCCTTCTCAGGTTTACTTAACACCTCTTTCTCCCCCCCTTGGCAAGGGGGGGCAGGGGGGGGTGGAGCAAACTCTGTCACCAAACGCCAAACGCGATTTAAAAAGCGAAATTGCCCTTCCACATCGGCGTCGTCCCACTCTAAATCCTTCTCTGGAGGCGCTTTGAATAAAATAAACATCCGCGCCGTATCTACCCCATATTTTCCCATAACTTCCAAAGGGTCAACACCGTTATATTTTGATTTGGACATCTTCTCGTAGAAGACTTCCAAAGCTTCACCAGTTTCAGGATCTTTGGGATTTTCGGGGTCTATATCTGCTGGGGGAACATATTTGCCCGTAACGGGGTTTTTGTAGGCCATTGCTTGCACCATGCCTTGAGTTAACAGGCGTTTAAATGGTTCGTCACAATCGATCAAACCCCGATCGCGCAAAACCTTGGTAAAGAACCGCGAATACAGTAAGTGCAAGATTGCGTGTTCGATGCCGCCCACATATTGGTCTACGGGCATCCAATCATTTGTCTTCGCCCTATCGAAGACTTGCTCTTGATTTTGAGCATCGGGGTAGCGCAAGAAATACCACGATGAATCGATAAAAGTATCCATCGTATCTGTTTCCCGCTTCGCCGCAGTGCCGCAACTCGGACAAGGAACGTTTACCCATTCTTCCATCTTTGCCAAGGGCGAACCTTTGCCAGTAAATTCTACATTTTCCGGCAATAATACGGGCAAATCCGATTGGGGTACGGGTACTGTGCCGCAGTTGGGACAGTGAATTACAGGAATCGGAGCGCCCCAATAACGCTGTCTAGAAATCAACCAATCTCTCAAGCGATATTGCACTCGCGCTTTGCCATAACCTGAATTTTCGGCATGGTGAATAATCGCTGCTTTGCCTTTAATTGAATCCATGCCGTTGAAGCTTTCGGAATTAATCATAATTCCTGGTTCTGTGTAAGCTTCGGTCAAGGGCAGCTCATCATCATCCACAATTACTACTTTAATTGGCAGTTGATATTGATTGGCAAATTTGAAATCTCGCGTGTCGTGGGCGGGTACTCCCATGACTGCGCCGGTGCCGTATTCGTACAGCACGTAATCGGCAATCCAAATGGGAATTTCTTCGCCGTTGAAAGGATTAATTGCTTTGCCGCCTGTGGGGATGCCGCGCTTTGGTTTGTCTTCGGCTGTGCGATCGATCTCGCTTTGGGCAGAGACTTCTTTGGCAAAGGTTTCGACGGCGGCTTTTCTGTCTGGTGTAGTAACGCGATTAGTTAATGGATGTTCCGGCGCTAAAACAAGGTAACTGACGCCGTAAACTGTATCGGGACGTGTGGTGAAAACGGCGATTTTTTCATCCATGCCGACAATCGGAAATTCCAAGTAAGCACCGACAGATTTGCCGATCCAGTTGGCTTGCATTAATTTGACTCTTTCTGGCCAATCGGGCAATTTGTCTAAGTCGTTTAATAACTGTTCGGCATAATCGGTAATTTTGAGGAACCACTGCCGCAATAATTTGCGCTCAACTTTGGCACCGGAACGCCAGGAACGACCTTCGTTATCGACTTGTTCGTTTGCTAAGACTGTTTGGTCGATCGGGTCCCAATTAACTGCTGCTTCTTTTTGATAAGCTAATCCTGCTTCTAAAAATTGCAAGAAAATCCATTGAGTCCACCGATAATAATCGGGAGAACAAGTTGTAACTTCTTTTGTCCAGTCGAAAGAAATACCCAGGCGGCGAAATAAGCCTTTCATCTGGGCAATATTTTCATACGTCCATTTTGCAGGGGGAATTCCTCGCTCGATGGCTGCATTTTCTGCGGGCAAACCAAAAGCGTCCCATCCCATCGGATTCAATACCCGATAGCCTTGCATTCGCTTGAGTCTGGCAATTACATCGATGATTGTGTAGTTGCGGACGTGGCCCATGTGCAAGTTTCCCGACGGATAGGGGAACATGGATAAGGCATAAAATTTAGGCTTTTGGGTATCTTCTGGCATCTGGTCTAAGTTTTGCTCAGCCCATGTCTGCTGCCATTTTTCTTCTATGGATTGGGGGTTATATCTGGAATCCACAACAATTGCTCCGTGTAGGATTTACTAATGTTTGCTTGAACATTTTTGCACATTCAAGGGGCCTCGATTCGGATTTTTCTGAGCTCCAAGCATTTTGGCTCCAATATCTGTATTATATATTGTAGTATGGGGAATTTTAGTTGGGGGGCGATCGGCAAAACCTCCCATTCGCCGTTAAAAAAATCAGACTTACGCACGGGTGGTCAGAAACCGGGTTTTTTGTGAGAATATTTCGTTACAGTCGGCAAAACCGTAAAAAACCCGGTTTCTTTGGTCTTGATGCGTAAATCCTAAAAGAATAAATAACCGCAATTCCCAGAAACCCGATTGATAAAATAAATCGGGTTTCTTAGCATTTATTCGGGCTTAAATGCTATCTGGATCGATGTTCAATTCGCGCAGTTTGGCGGCTAAACGTTCGGCCCTTTGAGATTCTCGTTCGGCCCTTTGAGATTCTCGTTCGGCCCTTTGAGATTCTTGTTGTAGGCGCTGGCGATCTAATAACCCCTGTTCTTCTACTTCCGCATAGGAAAGAAACTTTTCTCCATCAGGTCGATAAATTTCTAAACCTTCTGAACCCAACTCAAACCGCACACCCAATCTCGGACTTATCCATCCCTCCATCGGCTCAATTACTTCTAACATTCCTTCAATTTTTTGCCAACCTTGCAACTCATTTCTTTCTGGATCGTAAAGGTAATATTCCTCAACTCCGTGACGCTGGTAAAATGAAAGTTTCTTATTCATTTTGGTTTGGCTGTCGTTGTGGGAACGAATTTCAAAGGCGACTTGAGGAGTGATATTGTCCTCTCGATATTGTATGTAGGAAAGCCGATCGCCCTTTGGCCTCCCAAATACCACCATCGTATCAGGTGCTTGAGAAATCTCTGGTTTCCCCTCAACGGGATACCAGAGTAAATCGGCGGCTACAAAAACGTTAGGGTCATTCTTAAACAGCGATTCGCAACCTTCTTTAATTTTGACAATTAATTCGTATTGAATTGTGCTTTCTGCCATCGGTTGACCGTCGCTGGAAGGATAAATAATTTCTGCGGTTGTGACTTGCATAGTGGTTGTCTCCGAGAAGTATCTGGGTTTAATTATACTATTGTTTGAAGCAACTCTCCGCGCCGAAAATGGCACTGCTGTTTCCCTAATGACCGAATATTCAAAATAGCGAGCAGCGGCGCTTCAAAGCTGCTTGCAAAAGAGTGTTGTACAGTTTTTCCTTAACAGTATAAGCGCCGAATCTTTCCAAGTGCGGATTGTTCATTTGAGCGTCGAAAAGTAGATAAGATCGATCGCGCAATCTCTCCACCAACTTCACCATCGCCACCTTAGAACCCTCGGGAATTCGGTAAAACATCGACTCCCCAATAAACGCACCGCCGATCGACAATCCGAGAATACCGCCCGCCAATTCGTCCCCGCACCAAGTCTCGAAGCTGTAAGCCCAACCGGCCTCATACAAACCCCAGTAAATCTGTTTGAGTTCCTTAGAAATCCAAGTCGTTTCGCGATCGGCACAACCCTCAACCACCGCCCCAAAATCGCGGTTCACAGCCACCGAAAACCGATTTTGATTGAGTTGGCGGCGCAGCGATGTGGGATAGGTAAATCTTTCATCCAGGGGAATCAGCGCCCGCTGACGGCTCGAATACCACCCCAAACTCTCCTCGCCGTCATTTGCCATCAAGAAGTAGCCTTGGGCATATCCTTGTATAATTGTCGGTATATCATATTGCATATATTTATCAGTTGTCATTTGTCAGTTAACTTTTCAAAGTCAACATTAGCAATTAGGAATAATCATGTCTGAAATCATTGAACCTATTACCTTACCGCCCGCCAAAAACCCCGAACAAGAAGGCCAATGGCTCCAACAAACGCTGCTGGCATGGCTAGACTCCGAGTTTATCCCAGAAGCAGCCAACCAGCAAATAGCTAAAAGAGCTGCCCAAATCTATGTCCGCCAGCGTATGGAAGGCGAAAACGACCTGGGCAGCCTCGTAATTGCGATCGTCACCGAAATGCAGGCTTATGATTTTTCTAAAAGCTTCTACGGCGAATTTGCGATCGCCAATGCCGTCAGCGACTTGTTACTCGAAAGTCTCGGCATCGATAAATGCTGCGGCCAGTGAAGCAAGAAGGAGGAAAATTTAACTCATAAGTCTGAAACAAAAATCAACCCCAAACCTAATCCTGCCGATTAATTGTGAGTTTTTTCTTCCTTCTTCCTTTTTCTTTAGAATAAATTTCCAGAAACACGACAATTTCAGAAAAACATCATCCGTGTATCCGTGTCATCATCCGTGTCGTGCCTTCCTTCTTTCTTCGTGCTACCAGCTAGACTTCACAACACCGGGCAAAAGACCTTCGTGAGCCATTTCTCGCATCATGTTGCGAGACAGTCCGAAGTCACGATAGTAACCTCTGGGCCGTCCAGTTGCCCAGCAGCGGTTCCGCAAGCGAGTCCGCGAACTGCTGCGGGGTAGCTGTTGCAGTTGGCGGTGAATCGCCATTTTGTCCATCTGATTGCTAGCTTGGTCAAACTGGTCTTTCAGGTCTTCCCGCTTGTCGGCGTACTTGTCTACGAGTCTCTGGCGCTTTTTCTCGCGCTCGACCATGCTCTTTTTAGCCATAATCTGTTGATATCCTTAGATAAATCACAATCTACTATTTTACTATATTTTAGTCATTTTGGATAACTTTAGTTTGAAATATTTTTATTTACACACAACAACTGATCTGATTTGTAGAGTGCGTCAGTTCATATTGTGCGATCGACAGTTGCTCGAATTCGAGCTGACGCACCCTAGGAACTACTCCTGGTTCTCGCCAAGAGTTTGTTGTGCAGCGTCTCGAATGTGGAGGATGCGAACTGCGGGCACATCTTCACTTTCGGCAATAGTGAAAAGAATTCGGTATGAGTTGCGCCCTTTACCGTAAAGTAATTGCCGAATTTCTTTACTGAAGTATTGATTCTCCCTGGCTATAGGACAGTGTTTTGGCATCGCCGATAAAGACTCGATTGCCTTCAACAATCCCTCATACCACTCCCTTGCTTTCTCTGGTGATATCATCTGAGATAAGAGCAGGAATGCACTATCAGCTTGTGCTTCTGCAACGCTAGAAATTTCAATGATATATGTCATCAATTCGCTGGAAAACTGTACTTGGTGCGCTGTGATTTAGCAAATTCATCAAAAGAACGGAACCGTCCTAACTCAAAATCATTTAACCCCTCCTGAATACCCTCAATAGCTTCTTCAGAGTCTCGGGCTTCCCATTCTAATATCCGAGTTAGCAATTGGGCAGCAACAAGGCTAATATCTTGTCCTTCCCGATCGGCTTTTTCACGAAGTAGTGCCTCTATTTCTGGACTGAGGGAAATCGCAATACTCATATACTTACTTCCTTAGTATTAAGCTGTTGACAAGAATTATAGCAAACTCAAAAAACGAGCGACCGATCGAGTTCATTTATAAACTCTTCATTTCAGCAATTGTAAGGTGCGTCAGATTCTATATTTTAATGCTAGTTGCGAGCCTCGGCACTGACGCACCCTCCGAAATATTAGCAGAAGGACACAAATCTGCAAGTTCGCAAATATTGCAAACCGGATTTCTCGCATTACAAACTGCCCTGCCGTGATAAACCAACCGAATCGACCAATTTTCCCAATCCGGCTGCGGCAACAATACCATCAAATCCCGCTCGATCCTTGTAGGATCGGTATGTTCGGTCAATCCCAACCGCTGACTCAAACGTTTGACGTGAGTGTCTACGGTCACGCCCATATTAATACCAAAAGCGTGGGCGAGAACGACATTAGCTGTTTTGCGGGCAACTCCGGGCAATTCTAGCAGCAGTTCCATCCGCTGCGGCACTTGATTGTTAAATTTATTGACGATCGCCTGACAAGCACCTTTAATGTTTTTAGACTTATTGCGGTAGAAACCAGTCGATCGCACGAGACGTTCCAATTCTTCTAAATCAGCATTTCCCAAAGCAACCGCATCGGGAAAACGCTCAAACAAAGCCGGCGTTACCAGATTTACTCGATCGTCCGTACACTGAGCCGAGAGAATCGTCGCCACCAGCAACTGCACGGGAGTTTCGTAGTTGAGAGTACAAGGAGCTTCTGGATAGAGGCGTTTGAGGCGAATCAGAATTTCTAGCGATCGTTGTTTTAAACTTAACTTTTTAGTCATTTGTTATGAGTTATTTGTTATGAGTTATTTGTTATGAGTTATTTTTTAAATCGTTTCCGGTTGAATCGGAATAGTATATTTGGATAATGTCAGTGCGAGCGTCCCCGCTCGCGATTTTGTTAGCGAGCATCCCCGCTCGCGATTTTGTTAGCGAGCATCCCCGCTCGCAATTTTGTTAGCGAGCGGGGACGCTCGCACTACCTAATACAGTCAACCGTCAACAATCATTTCGGTGCAAGCGGAATTGATATCATTTACTGTTGCATTAAACTTCGCAAATCAAACCCAGCCAAATTAGCAGTATCCCGAATAATCAAGAAAACTCCCAAACCCAACAACAGCATCAAACCAGTCTGCATAACATTTTCCTGAATGCGGTTCGGCAGAGGCTTGCCCCGCAGTCCTTCTATTAACAGAAAAGCTAGCTGACCGCCGTCCAAAGCAGGTAATGGCAAGATATTAATCACAGCTAAATTGATGCTAATTAACACCGCATACTGAAACAAACTCGCAGCATCCGATTTGGCAATCCCTGCACCAATGGCCACAATCGCCACAGGCCCGGACAACTTGTCGGCAGTCTGGCTGAAATTGCTAAGTAACTGCCCGAAACCTTGAACCGTCAGCACCACAATCCGCTCAAATTCTGTCGCGGCCTTGCTAAACGCCTCTACAAATCCGGCCCTCTGCCGCACCACAGTGCCGTTAGAAGTTAGCTGCACGCCAATGCGACCTTTGCCGTCGGGCGACTCTTCAGGAGTTACTGTCACCACAAATTTTTGTTCTTGGCGCTGAATTTCCAAAGCTAGGGGTTGGTTGGGATGATCTTGGATTGCTGCGACCAATAATTTGATTGCTTCGCGGGAAGCGCCCAATTCCTTGCCGTCAACAGACAGAACAACGTCGCCCGATCGAATTCCCGCTTGTTTGGCGGCCGAACTGACTTCCGCGGCGACTTCCGGGACTTTAACTCCCGGTAGGTAGTTCATTTCTGCCGCGCCGACTGTGCCCAATTGCACCACCAGCAGGAAGTAAGCAAAAACTAAGTTGGCAATTACCCCTGCACTAATGACGATCGCCCGATCGAGCACGGGGCGATTTTTGAGCAAATTCGGGTCATTTGGGGGAATTGTACTGTCTGGATCGTCGTCTGGGAAACCCACGAAACCTCCCAGGGGAAAGGCGCGGAGGGCATATTCAGTTTCCGGGCCTTGGTACTTCCAGAGGATGGGCCCGAAACCGATGGAGAAGCGGTTGACGTGGATGTGTTGAAGTCTCGCCGCCAGGAAGTGGCCGAGTTCGTGAACGACAATCAAGATACCTAAAACTGCGATCGCTGCCAAAACTGACATGAAGGATTCCACTAACACTTTTACTGGACTTTGATTTATTTTAATATCTTTTTAATATCGGTGGCTTCGGAGCAGCAATTTTCAGTCAAACTGGAAGGTGGCATTTTAAGCCAAAGTCCAGGCCGGTACGCGATCGGGCTGATGTAAATTTTCGCCTTTCTAAAGGAAGAAGGAAAAAAAATAATTCAACCGATGCCCGATGCCCGATGCCCGATGCCCAATTCCCAATTCCCAATTCCCAATTCCTCATTACCAATTCCCCATTACTAATTCCCAATTATGAAAGACACTTCTTTGAATATTATCGCTATTTCTATCTTTGCCATCACCGTTTCAATATTGTTGGGGCCCCTATTCAACTTGCCAGAAGCCGTACCTGCGATCGCCACTTTTTGCCTGTTGGGGCTAGCTACTCTCGACAGTTTCCAGTGGCAAGGTCAAGGCGGTACTATTTTATTAGATTGGCTGGGAGGAACTTCCAAACAAAAGCGCGATCGTATCCTTCACCACGAAGCCGGACACTTCCTCGTTGCCCACCTCTTGGGAATTCCCGTAACCAGCTACGCCCTCAACGCTTGGGAAGCTTTCAAACAAGGCCAAACAGCCCAAGGCGGCGTCCGATTTGAAGACGAACAATTAGCATCTCAACTGCAAAACGGCACTCTTTCCTCCCAACTTTTAGACCAATACTGCACCGTGTGGATGGCCGGAATCGTCGCCGAAAAATTTGTTTACGGCAGCGCACAAGGAGGATCAGAAGACCGCACAAAAATTAGCGCAATCTTAACACAAATGCGCCGTCCCAGTTCCGAAATTCAACTCAAACAAAACTGGGGTTTGCTGCGAGCCAAAAACCTGATTGAAAGCCACAAATCAGCTTACGAAGCCCTAGTCGCAGCAATGGAAGAAAGAGCAACCGTCGCCGAATGCTGCGACATTATCCAGCAAAATTTGTAGGAGAAAGATTACCCACTCTTGCCCGATCGACCCGGTGTCTTTGTATATTTGTTACTAAAACCCATATTTTGCGTAGAAACCGGCTTGAAGAGCGTAAATTTTATAGAGATTTAAAATTCATGTCAGAACCAAAAAATTTTGCAACAACACTGCAAACAGCGAACCCAAATCCAGAAAAATTGCTGTGGCTGTTCGGTTTCCGCATTGACCCCGACACCGAAGTACCGAATCTATATACTCTAATTGTCTATGGAGGACAAGAGCCGCCTTTAGTAGCCGGCGGTCAACTTGTATTTTTTAGCCGTCCAGAATTAGCGATTAACGCTCTCCAATTGTGCGATATCGATGTCAGCGAACTGGAAAAGTTACCAACACAAATAGACGCTATTTGTGACATAGCAGAAACGCTTTACTTGCTCGATGCCGAAGATGTTGACGAGTCAGCTACTATCCTCAACTGTTTGAACCCGCTTTTAGATTTAGTGAAAGTTACTTTAATACCGATGCCAACTGAATACAAGCGCATACTTTATCATTTTGCCGACCATTTGAATATTGAGGAAGAGTTTGCAAGTTTTTTAGATGAAGAAGATATTCAGCGATCGGAGATTGTGAATGCTATTTTGTGGTGCGTGGGAGCAATTACAGCAAAATCTAGATTGTTGACCTAGTGATTTAAGAAAAACTAGAATGTGCATCGATAATAGATAATACCGCAAAAGGAAATTGTGCCATGACTCTAACAGATGTACGCTTGTGGACTGTAGGCGAATACCGCCGCATGACCGAAACTGGCATTCTCAATCCCGATGAACGAGTCGAATTAATTGACGGGCAAATTATCTCAATGAGTGCAAAAAATCCTCCCCACGCAGCAACTAACCTCTGTGCAGCCGACTATCTCAGAAATCTGCTGGCAGGACTTGCTTTAATTCGCATCCAAGACCCGATCGCTCTAAGTGATAATTCAGAACCAGAACCGGATATTGCTGTAGTGCAAATCGACCCCCGGCTGTACCAAGATTTTCATCCCGCACCCGCCAACATTTTCTTATTAGTAGAAATAGCTGATACGACTTTAGAAACAGACCGCAAGCGAAAAGCACCGGCTTATGCTAAGGCCGGAATTCCTGATTATTGGATACTTGATGTTAACACGCGGCAAGTTTATGTTTTTCGCGAACCGATGGGGGGAAATTACAGGCAAGAAACTATGTTTAATGAAGATGAAATTTTGTCAATGCTGGCATTTCCAGAAATAGAAGTTCAGATTTCGCAACTGTTTCCTTAAGTCTGTGGGTGGCGGGTTTATCGATATCTTTAGCTACCGATCGATATTTCGGGTAAAACCCGCCCCTTGTAGGGTGCGTCGCTGCTAGATTTTCGAGCTTGGGAAGTAGATTATCTGTGGCGACGCACCCTACGGTATCTACGGGTATTGTGTATATTGATATCGTTCGAATTACCAAAACGTTGTAGGGGCGGGTTCACAAACCATACATAACAATGACGGACAATTCATATAAACCCGCCCCCATCCCACCGCAAATCTGAACGTACATTTGGCTTGTTTGTTGGGTAGTAGGGGCGGGTTTTTGAGATTGTTTGTTTTGGGGCGATTATTGTTGGTGAACCCGCCCCTACAAATCTATCAATTCCCAATTCCCAATTATCAATTACCAAATTTTCAGGATCATCCCGATCGCTCAAGTAAATTTAGTCATAGGACGCATACCGAGTTATACTCCTACTACAAAGCCCCCACCTGCAAAATCACCCCGAAATCAAAGTTTATGAGCAACACTTCCCCGCCTCACCCAGCCGCCGACAACCCCGAAACAAAAAAACTCAGTTTGTCAACAAAATTAGCATACGGTGCCGGCGACCTCGGCCCCGCAATTACTGCGAATGTTTTGGTATTTTTCCTGCTGTATTTCTTTACCAACGTCGCCGGCTTGGCTGCGGGTACTGCTAGCAACATTTTGCTGATCGGCAAGGTTTGGGATGCTGTAAATGACCCGATTGTGGGGGTTTTGAGCGATCGCACATCTCACCGCTGGGGGCGCCGGTATCCTTGGATCGTTTACGGGGCAATTCCTTTCGGCATCTTCTTCTTTTTGCAGTGGATTGTTCCCAGCAAAGATCCAACGATACTATTTTGGTACTATGTGGCGATCGCCATTTTGTTTAACACGGCCTACACCGCCGTCAACCTGCCTTACACCGCCCTCACTCCAGAATTAACCCAAGACTACAACGAACGCACTAGCCTTAACAGTTTTCGGTTTTCTTTCTCGATCGGCGGCAGCATTTTGTCGTTAATTTTAGCGCAAATTATCTTTGCAATAGTTAAAGATGACACCCAAAAATACTTAGTATTAGGCGCAATCTGTGCAGTGATTTCAGTGTTGCCTTTGTACTGGTGTTTTTTAGGAACCCGCAAACACGTTATCTCTCAATTGCAAGAAAATCCAGTAGAGGACAGTTCAACTTCCTTGCCACTGAAAGAACAGTTGCGGATTGCATTTAACAATCGCCCTTTTTTGTACGTAATTGGAATTTACCTCTGTTCTTGGCTGGGAGTGCAATTAACTGCTTCTATTTTGCCCTACTTTGTAATCGACTGGATGAAACTGCCGGCAGCAACTTTTACCCAAACTGCGATCGCAGTTCAAGGAACTGCACTCGCCATGTTATTTGTTTGGAGTAAAGTCAGCGAGAGATACGGCAAAAAAGCCGTATATTTTATGGGCATGAGTTTGTGGATTATCGCCCAAGCCGGACTGTTTTTCTTGCAACCAGGACAAGTAGTCCAGATGTACCTGCTGGCAGTCATGGCAGGTGTCGGAGTTTCTACTGCTTATCTAATACCTTGGTCGATGATACCGGATGTAATTGAACTCGACGAACTCCAAACAGGAGAAAGACGCGAAGGCGTGTTCTATTCGTTTATGGTGTTGTTGCAAAAAATTGGTTTGGCGCTCGGTTTGTGGTTTGTGGGACAAGCATTAGAAGGAGCTGGATTCCTTGCCACAGTTCAGGGACAGGCTGCGCCAGTACAGCCGGATTCTGCACTGTTTGCGATTCGAGTTGCGATCGGGCCGCTGCCGACAATTGCTTTAATTGCTGGCATGATTCTCACACATTTTTATCCGATTACTCGCGAAGTTCATGCAGAAATCTTGTTGAAACTTAGAGAAAAGAAAGCACAAAATCAGTAAGCGGTAATGAGTAGCGGGTAATTAGTGAAGTCAAAAACTAACAACTACAAACAGCTAATTCTGGCGATACCCATAGCAATCCTCCCATCATGTGCGAACTCTTTCTCTTCCCTGAAGAATGTGTCATCAGCCTCTTTCATGGGTTGGTTCAAAAAAAAGCCTGTTGCGTTTCCCGAAAGGATTGCTATAGCTTGCTCGGAGGGCGAATCAAAGCGATAGTTTTAGTAATAAGTCCAGGAACCCAGAAACCGGATTTTTCTACAAAAAAACATAACATCGCGCAGCACCATCCGCCCCGGTAGAAAAACCCAGAACGCTTGAGTTTTTCGAGATGTCGATCGAGTTTGAGAACACTAATTATTAATTTATATGTCTTTCGCGCCTAATGAGAGCAGTTTGTGATATAATCGCGAAAATTAGTAATTCTCTGAAACTTCAGCAATCGTCCAGCTCGTTTAAAAGTTTATAATTAAAAGAAGAGACAGATTTTTCAGGGAAATTGATTGGATTAGTTGCCGTTCCAAAAATCTGCTGAATGCTGCTAATTATATCTACATGGAAAATGCAAAACTTTTTAGTCGATCGGTTAGCGGGTAAGTTAACAAGTGCTGCCGTTGAGAGCGAACAGAAAAATTGCATAGATGACAAGGCAATACCAGCGCAAGCGGCGGCTGAGGTGTTAAGGCAAAATGTAAAAGTTTGGTAAAGTTATTGCGCCCCCTGCGACGAAGCTCAGCGACACCCGAAAAAGTTGGCAGATTCCCCCAGAAAGCCTAAATACCAGCACAACATAGCAGACAGAAATGCAGTCGGATATAACTCTCTCTTCAGTTAGTAAAAAAACTTTTGCCGCCAGCAAAACATAGAAATTTAGTTATTTTTGTATACTATGTGAAAGTTGTGAGAACTATTAGAAGGAAGTGGAACCGACCAACCAAGAATCTCCTGTGATATCCTTAAGTCAATGGTGAAAGTATCAACCAGAAAGTCCCCTGAACTGAGCTGATTTTACTAACAAAATCTCAAAGAGGTCAACATGGAAAGAGAACAGGACGCTCATATCGTACCCATTAGCAGCCAGAGCAGACAGGTGCAGCAATTTTCCGTTGACGAGGGAGAAGAGTTAAGCGCGCAGCCTCAGAAAGGATTGAATCTAAAGCCGTTGTTGAGGACTTTTCAGCGAAAAGCCCTCGTCATTATTGGGATTATCGGTCTCGTAGGCGGTGGAGTTACTTATCAGATCAAGGGAGGTAAGCAAACATATCAAGGCGATTTTCGGATGCTAGTGGAACCCGTGACAACGGAGGCAAGAATTGCTGACCCCGCTGCCCTAGCCAATCGCGGCGAGGGGGGGGCAGTGCCTAGTCGAGATTTTTTTAGTTTGGACTACGCAACTCAACTTCAAATTCTCCAGAGTCCTCAGATGCTGTCGGCTATTGTTAAACAAGTCCAAAAACGATATCCAAAATTTACCGAGGAACTTCTTCAAAAAAATTTAGTCGTTTTGCGCCTTGGAGAAAATGAATTGACGCTAACTAAAATTTTGGAAGTTCGCTTCATCGGGACTGACGCTGAATTAGTTGAGTTTGTTTTACAAGAAACTAAAAAGAAATATTTAAAGTACAGCCTTGACGAACGCAAAACTCGCATTGGTGAAGGTGTTAAGTTTATTGAAGACCAGCTTCCGGGACTCAGCAAGCGCGTAAACGATCTGAAGTCGGATTTACAGGTGATACAGCAGCAGCAAAAGATTACCGATCCTAAAGAACAAGGCGCGCAATTGATCGGGCAAGTTCGGGCAATAGAAACTTTAGAGTTAGAAACTCAAAGGCTGCTGCAAGAACAGAAAACGCTGTACGCTAACTTGCAAAAACAATTAGATTTTACACCAAATGAAGCTATTGCTGCTTCAGCTTTAAGCGAAGAACCTCAATATAAAGAGTTGCTGACCAAGGTTAAGGAAGTAGAAGGTCAGATTGCTGTAGAAACAGCTCGTTTTAAATCGGCTAACCCTATAGTGGAAGCTTTAGAGCGCAAGCGGGCAAATTTAGTAGCTTTGCTCAACCAGCAAACCCAGCGAATTTTGGGGCAAAATTTAGTAGGCGCGGAAGCTAATGCTAAAGTTCAGAATTTTCAAAATTCGATTCGCATAGGCTTGATTAAACAATTGGTTGATACTGCCAACCAAGTTCAAGTCTTAGAAGCTCGCAGTCAGGCGATCGGCCAAACTAAAAACGATTTGAACCGACAAGCAAGAGAATTTCCCAGCATAGCCCGCCGCTACAACGAACTGCAACAGCAATTAGAAGTAGCAGCCCGCACCCGCGATCAACTTTTAAGTCAGCGGGAAACTCTCCGCGTCCAAGCAGCTCAAAGCCAAGTACCTTGGGAAATAATTTCTGAACCACGGATACCGCGAGATCCTAAAGGCAAGTTGATT
The DNA here is from genome assembly GCF_036701805.1 of Microcoleus sp. N3A4. Lineage (NCBI taxonomy): Bacteria > Bacillati > Cyanobacteriota > Cyanophyceae > Oscillatoriales > Microcoleaceae > Microcoleus > Microcoleus sp. N3A4. Next base: position 34,339 of record NZ_JAUBRJ010000029.1, on the reverse strand, counting down.
CCACTTGCATCTAAAAATAAAAACAAATTGGTGATGGCAGTTGTTGGGGGGCTAGTGTTGGGTCTGGGAGCAGCTATCCTGATTGAAAAGTTCCGCAATATTTTCTACTGTGCTGATGACGTTAAAGATGCGATCGATGCGCCTTTATTGGGAGCAATTCCTCTGGACAAAAATGCTAAAAATTTTCCGCCTTCTATTGCTAATTCCTATGCTTATCTTGAAGGAAAAGAGGGGAATAAGAAAATTGCTTCGGAATTTATAGAAGCTTTTGACTCTCTTTATACTAATATCCGCTTTCTTTCTTCAAATCGAACGATTAGCTCTTTGGCAATTGGTTCGGCTACAGTTGGCGAAGGCAAATCTACCGTTGCTTTAAACTTAGCTCACGTGGCAGCGCTGGCGGGTCAGCGAGTGCTGTTAGTAGACGCGAATTTGCATTCGCCCAGCCTGCACTTGCTGTTGGAACTGCCTAATGTCAAGGGATTGAGCAACTTGCTCGACAATAAAAACGAACCCGATGAAATTATCCAGCGATCGCATTTAGCAGATAATCTTTTTGTATTAACTGCCGGTCTCGCTGTTCCCGGTACTGCCAGACGGCTTGCCTCGTCTCATATGCAGTATTTAATGGAAGAACTGCACGCAACATTTGACTTAGTGATCTACGATACGCCGCCGCTGGTGGACAGTAAAGATACGAATTTTTTAGCAGCGCGCACAGATGGAATACTGCTGGTTGTAGCAATTCGCCAGGTCAAGTTTTCTGTAGTCAAAACAGTTGTCAGTCAATTAGAAAATTTTGGCATACCGTGCTTGGGAACAGTTGCTAATCATGCCACCAAAGGTAAAAAATATCAAGCATCTAAATCATCAGTTGTTGAAGAGAAAAATGAATATTTGAATTTTTCACCAGCATCGTCTAACATCCGCAAACTAGCTTCCAAAAAAGAGTGATATCATGTCCGATCGACCACAATAAAATTGGTTTGTAGTGAGGAATGCAAGTCCTCAGATTTTTGGATGACTTGCATTCCTCACTACAAACACCTGGATTGCGGGTAATTGACCGACATGATATGAGAGCAAAAAAGATGACAATCAAGCAATTCGGTCTCTTGCCCCCGGATTCATCCGTGGAGCGAGAAAAAAGCCCCGAATCCCGATCGCAAGCCCCCAGATTTACAGCGTATTCCAGGTTGGTAGGGACAAAGGCTTTCGCCGTGTCCCTACCGAGGATATATATCTGGGGTGTGTTTCATCAACCTGGAATCTGCTGTATCAGTGGAGTCGCTTTCTTCAAATCTAAAATCTAAAATCTAAAATCTAAAATCGATTGATGGCGGACTAATTCCCATCCGGGTTTGTAGGAAATGTGACGGTAAAATTAGTCCAGCCATTGCTGCTTTCAACCTCTATTTTTCCCTGCAACTGTTCGACAAGTTTTTGAACCAAAGCTAAACCCAAACCTGTACCTCCTTGTTTCCAAGGATCGGCGTTGGGAACTCGATAAAATTTCTCAAAAATTCGAGGCAATTCCTCTATGGAAATGGACGATTGATTGCTGAGTGTAAATTCGATTTCGGAAGCCAGAGCACTTGCTTGTCGCGAATTTTTCCCTTGTCCTCCATCTTTCCTGTCTCCCTTTTTGCACTCAACTTTCAGAGAGATTTCGCCGTCATTAGCAGTATATTTGCAGGCATTGTTGAGGAGCTCTGCTAAAATTCGTCCCAAACTAGCGCGGTTGGAACAAATCGTGGGGAGGTGGCGATCGCACTCTACTCGCAAATCCTGGTGCCGGTTGTGGGCCCGGGTGTAAAACGGGTCGATAATAGTAGGCAGCCAGACTTCTAAGTTTACTGGTTCGAGGTCGATCGGACAAGTTGCTGCTTCGAGCCGCTGCAAATCGAGCAAAGCATTAATCAAATCAGTTTCTCTAGTACATTCTGTTTCTAAAATTTCAAGATAAATCTGGCGCCGGTCTGGTGTCGGAGAAATTCTCAGCATATGAATAGCCATTTTTATATTAGCTAAAGGCGTCCGCAGTTCGTGAGAAACTGTGCTGAGAAATTCATCTTTGAGGACGTTTAAATGCTGGAGTTCGTGAACTTTTTGCTGCAATTCGGCGGTGCGTTCTTGGACTTGACGTTCGAGGTCAGTGTTGAGGTTTTGGACTTGCTGGTAGAGTTGGGCTTGCTGAATGGCGATCGCGATTTGAGTTGCCAGTTGCTGCAGCAAATCCACTTCCGAAGGCTGCCACTGCCGGGATTGGGAACACTGATGGACGCACATCATCCCCCACAAATTGCCGTCTTGCAAAATTGGTACAATCAAATAAGCTTTGATTTGCGCTTGCTGGAACCGCGCATATTTTTCGGCGCTCAAACCGGCTTGGTCGATGTCGGGGACGGCATAAATTTCCTGTTCGATCGCCGAAGCAGATTCTTGCCAAATATTATCGGGCAGGATTTCTCCCAAGATTGAAGGCCAATTTTCGGCAACGGATTCTGCCACGACAATGCCGGAATTGCTGCACTCTAAATGCAGGATTGCTACTCGGTCAGCTTGCAAAACTTGGCGGACTTCATCGACGCTGGCGTGGAGAATTTCTTCGAGGTTTAAGGATTGGTGAATCCGCAAGGAAATGTGAGTTAACAGGCGATCGCGCTGCAATTGTTCGTGGAGTTTTGCAGTCCGTTCCCGCACCTGCTGTTCCAGTTTGGCGTTGCGGCTTTGCAGCAGTTCCACTTTTTCGGCTTGGAGCTGATAAACTGACTGCTGCAACTGTTTGACAACTCGGTACATTTCGGTCGGGTCGAGGACTCGGAGCAAGCTCGTTTGAGTAATAATTCCCAACAGTTCTCCGCGCCCCCCGCACACGACCAACCGCTGCACTTGTTGCTGCTGCATTTCTTTGTGCGCCGTCCACAGGGAATCGGAAGGTTGAAGAAATTGCAGGGGAGTTCTCATAACTTTTTGAGCAGGGGTTTGCTGGAAATTTAGTTCGAGAAACTGTGCCTGCACAATGTCATATTCGGTAATAATTCCCAGGGGGTGGTGAAAGGAGTAGTGAAAAATGGAGGTATAGTCATCTTTGGGCTTCTCCATTGTTAATTCTTTGTTTTTTGTAATGACTACGCAACTGGCTTGATGCTGTGACATCAGTTCGGTTATGCTTAGCAGCGAGGCGGTATGGGGCGCTGTAATTGGCGTAGTCATCAATTCTGCTACGCGCCGCAATTTGAGAATGTTTGAAGGCTGCAATACTTGGCGAATTCTTTCCCGCGTCAGCACTCCTACCAAGTGGCGAAATTGATTGACGATCGGCAAATAGCGAATCCCGTGCTGGCGAAATAAGGATAAAGCGGCGAACACGTCTTGGTCGTCGGATTCTGTGAGGGAGACCGACACCGGGGACATCACTTCGGAAATTGGTATTTTGTGTAGGGCTACTTTTTGCTGGCTGTCTATTTTGCCAGAAGCTATCAGCCTTACTAAGTCGGCGGGACTTAATATGCCGATTAACAGCCCGCGGCTGGGGTTGTCGGATAAGTTGCCTGTGGTAATAGTTTGCTCGTTCTGCACGACGAACACGCAGCGGGCCCGCACCTTCTCCGGCCCCGACGTTTCGGTCATCGCCCCCCGGTCTGAGGGTAAAGGTGTTTTGACTAGGGGACAACTGTTTTGCAACTGACTCATCAGGGCGATCGCCACTGCTAAAGAAGTTTCTGGCCCGGCAGTTAGGGGGTACCGGTCGATCGCTTGTTCTAAGGCTGAGGAGTAAAAGGGCGGGTGGTAAAACGGCATAGTTGATTGCAGGTTGTCAGAGGGCGGCTAACGATCGGGCAAAGCCTTGGGGAACGGGAGAAACACCTCGCCTGTGCTTAGGATTTAAATAATAGACTTTCTAATTTATTATTTCCACGCAATCTGAGCTTTAGATTAATGGTGTCACTAATTCGCAATCTCACCGATCTCGAATCCTTGGACGGTTTTTACTGCCTGCTTTTATCCTGAGACTCCCCTATAATCAAAATAACCCGAATGTAAAGTTTTACTACAAGATTTATCATAATGACAACTTTAAGCTTAGAGCAAATTGCCGCCAAGTTAGAAAGCGAAAATTCAGCCGATCGAATGGTGGCTTTGGCCAATTTGCGGAACGTGCCTGCTGCAGAGGCGGTGCCTTTGATTAAAAAGGTGTTGAACGACGAAAGTTTGCAAGTGCGATCGATGGCTGTGTTTGCTCTCGGAGTCAAACCAACTGAAGAATGCTATCCCATTCTAGTCAAATTGCTAGAAACTGACCCAGATTACGGCATTCGCGCTGACGCTGCGGGTGCTTTGGGCTATCTCGAAGATATCAGAGCTTTTGATGCTTTGGTGCGGGCTTTTTACGAAGATACTCAATGGCTGGTGCGCTTCAGCGCTGCTGTTTCTCTGGGGAATCTCAAAGATCCCCGGGCTCGCGACGTGTTGCTAAAAGCTCTCGAAAGCGAGCAAGTGGTGATCCAGCAGGCGGCAATTTCGGCTTTGGGGGAAATTAAAGATATTGGGGCGATCGATCGCATCCTCGATTTTGCTCAGTCGGAAGATTGGCTGATCCGTCAGAGGCTGGCTGAAGCTTTGGGTAATTTGCCGAGTGTTAAGAGCGTTTCGGCTTTAAAATACTTAGAAAAAGATAGCAATTCTCAAGTATCTGAGGCGGCAACAATTTCTCTCGATCGTTTGTCGAAAGCAGAAGTGTAAAAATTTGTAGAGGCGGGTTCACTAAAATCTGTAATTTAAGTAGTAGAATCAGATCGACCCGCCCCGGCTGCGATGTTTGAAAAAATTATTGTTTTGAGAGAGGGAGTTAAATGCCCTACAGCCAATTTAGCATAGAACAAATTAAGGCAACTTTCGGCATCGCCTTTTCGAGCAAGATGGGCTTGTTTGCCGACATTCCCGAAATAGAACCCAGCAGTTTTTTGCAAGAAACTTTGCAATTCAATCTGCCTTTAGCACTAGAAATTAATTCCGAGAAAGCTCGCTCCGAGCTAATTGTCGCGCCAATATTAGTTGAGATAAAAAGACGGCTCCCGGAACGGATGAGTTTATTTTCCGGTCGAGAATTCAATGTAGACGCTGCTAGAGGTTTGAGCGGTTATTGCGATTTTCTAATTAGCAGATCGCCGGAACAGCTAGTCATTGAATCCCCTGTTATCGCCTTGGTTGAAGCCAAAAATGACAACATCCAATCCGGCTTAGGACAGTGCATGGCAGAAACGATCGCAGCACAAATATTTAACCAGCGTCAAGAAAATGACATTCAGATAATTTATGGAGTTGTCACAACTGGGAGTATCTGGAAATTTTTCAAATTAGAAGGAATTGCGATCGAGATTGACACCAGCGAATATTTTATTAATAATGTTGGTAAAATTCTCGGTATCTTAATAAATTTTATAGAGTCTTGAGTGAAACCAGAATGTATGATTTAACCTGCGAGGGCAAATCGCAAGTTAAAATAGTTCTTGATATCCTTTAACCAAAGCCAGCCATGAATCAAGCGCCCAATCCTTTTAACTCAAATCCATCCAATCCGCTAGACCCCTTGGAGCAAGAACTGGACGAGCAAGGTGAAGGCTTGCCGAGACAGTACCACCCGGCCACTAAAAAAACTCTGCAAAAAGTCTTTATTATCCTGGTAGTTGTCGGGGCAATTATTGGGGGAATTCTATCTATAGGTGTGATTTCGCTGATGCAGAAGGCGGGACTGACAGATGTGCCGGCAAGGGTACAAAATCCTAAGTAATCAAGTCCGAAGGATCTGTCGATGCTGAATGCACTGATTTTCTGGGATGAAGCTTGAGAAACTATGATGTGTTGGATGGATGTTTTCTAAATAATTGATGCTTAAAAATTCTACGGCTGCGCCCGATCGCATTTCACAGCGAGAGATTTCGGAAAAACTTGTCTCCGCAGGCTTTCACGCTCTTTCTGACCCCCTGCGGATTCAGATTTTGGAGTTGCTGCGGGAACAGGAGTTGTGCGTTTGCGATTTGTGCGATCGGCTTTCTGTCCCTCAGCCTAAACTCTCTTTTCACCTCAAAGCCTTGAAGGATGCAGCTTTAGTCCGCAGCCGCCAAGAAGGGCGCTGGATCTACTACAGCCTCAATTTAGCTCAGTTTGTCGCCCTCGAACAGTACCTCGCCGAATACCGCCGCTTCAGCCAGATCCTGCCGGCGCGCCCTTGTTCTGACGCAGATTAACCCATCAACATTTCTTAATGTATTAATTGCCTGTTTGTCTTTCCTCATACTTGACATATCAAATTTTATTGATATGATTCCAGTGTACCCCTTAGTTATGGCATTGGGTGAGGTCAATGAACTCAGCAGAAAAGCCCAAGGTTTTCGCACTAAGTATAATTGCTTTGACCGTAGGTGCGATCGGGCTTCTCAACTCCTGCGGACAAGTCCAGTCGCCAGAATCGCAAAGCATTAAAATAGACGGTTCCAGCACCGTGTATCCAATTACGGATGCGATCGCCAAAGAATATCAAAATACCAATCCCAAAAAAGCATCAATTACTGTTGAATTCTCCGGTACTGGTGGAGGATTTAGAAAGTTTTGTGCTGGCGAAACTGACATCAGCAACGCCTCGCGACCCATCAGCCCAGGGGAAATGGAAGCCTGCAACAAAGCAGGCATCCGCTACTACGAATTACCTGTCGCATTTGACGCGCTCACAGTAGTAGTCAATCCCAAAAATGACTGGGCAAAAAACATTACTGTAGAGGAATTGAAAAAGATTTGGGAACCTGCCGCCCAGGGAAAAATTACTCGCTGGAATCAGATCAGACCCAGTTGGCCAAATCAACCCATCACCCTCTATGGTGCAGGTAAAGATTCCGGTACATTTGACTACTTCACAGAAGCAACAGTAGGTACTGCGAAAGCCAGTCGTACCGACTACACAGACAGTGAAGATGATAATGTTTTAGTGCAGGGAGTTATCAAAGATCCAAATGCCTTGGGTTACTTTGGCTTAAGCTATTACGAAGTCAATCAAACTCAATTAAAAGCTGTAGGTATTGACAGAGGCAAAGGAGCAGTGTTGCCCTCCCGCGAAACTGTAGAAAAAGCTCAGTATCAGCCCCTGGCACGACCTCTATTTATCTATGTCAACTACAACTCGGCTCAAAAAAAAGTAGAACTACGCAACTTTGTAGAATTCTACATGAAGAAAGCTCCGACCTTAGTTAGTTCTGTGGGTTATATTCCTTTACCCAGAGAAGGCTATCAACTAATTTATCAGCACTTCTACAATGGCAAGGTGGGGACAGTTTTTGGTGGCAAAGCTCAGCTTGACTCGACAATTGGCGAGTTATTGCGACAACAGGCAACTTTTTAGGTATCAGTGGGAAGGCTTCTGCATTGCAACTATAATCCTACAACAGAGGTAAACTTATCACGGATCGACTCAATGTTCAAGTCAGTTTATAAGACAGCGAGCAACTTGTTCTCACCGGAGTGCAGGAGAGAAGCAATCGCAGAATTTCTGGGTACATTTATTCTGGTTTTTGCTGGCACTGGCGCCGTGATGGTCAACAAAATTAGCCAGGGTGCTATCACTCATTTAGGCATCAGTTTTGTCTTTGGAGCCGTTGTTGCCGCGATGATTTATGCTACGGGTCATATTAGCAGCGCTCACCTGAATCCGGCTGTAACATTAGCTTTTTGGACGAGCGGTTTTTTTCCAAAAAAACGTGTCTTGCCTTACATTTTAGCGCAGTGTTTGGGGGCGATCGCAGCTTCTCAATTGCTGCTAATTACTTTAGGTGAAGTAGCAAATCTCGGTGCAACTGTTCCTCTCAATGGTAACTGGTTGCAGTCTCTAATTTTAGAAACAGTATTGACTTTTATCCTAATGTTTGTTATCCTAGGTTCTGGACTTGACAGGCGCGCTCATATCGGTTTTGCGGGAATAGCAATCGGGTTAACTGTAGGACTGGAAGCTGCATTTATGGGGCCAATTACTGGGGCAAGTATGAATCCGGCACGATCGCTCGGCCCGGCTTTAGTTGGCGGAATTTGGGAACACCATTGGGTTTATTGGGTGGCTCCGATTTGGGGAGCGCAATTAGCAGTCGCAGTTTATCGAGAACTGTCTAACGGATTTCGGGATTTTAATTAACAGTATCATGACAAATTTTACGCACAAACCGAGAATTTTGTTTCTATACGGCTCTTTAAGAGAGCGTTCTTACAGCCGCTTGTTGGCGGAAGAGTCGGCGAGAATTATTGAGGGTTTCGGGGCGGAAGTTCGGTTTTTCAATCCTCTAGAATTGCCGATTTACGGCAGCGTTTCCGATACGCATCCGAAGGTTCAGGAATTGCGCGAATTGAGCCTGTGGTCGGAGGGTCAAGTGTGGTCGAGTCCAGAAATGCACGGGAATATTACTGGCATTATGAAAAACCAAATTGACTGGATTCCTTTAAGCATTGGGGCCGTCAGACCGACTCAAGGCCGAACTTTGGCGGTGATGCAAGTTAGCGGCGGTTCCCAGTCTTTTAATGCTGTCAATACTTTGAGAATTTTGGGCCGCTGGATGCGGATGTTTACGATTCCGAATCAGTCTTCGGTTGCTAAGGCTTATCAGGAGTTTAATGATGATGGAACGATGAAGGATTCGCCTTATCGCGATCGCGTGATCGACGTAATGGAGGAATTGTACAAGTTTACCTTGCTGTTGCGGGAGCAAACCGACTATTTGACCGATCGCTACAGCGAACGCAAGGAACAAGCCGCTAAAGAGACGATCGACGTAGCAAATCGGGCCCTTGAGGTTAATTAAGGCGATTGAATCACCCGGCGATTGAATCACCCGGCGATTGAATCACCCGGCGATTGAAATCGCGGCTACAAAAACAAAACCCGCCTGCGCGGGTTGAAGAATAAAGGATTTCTCTTCAGTCCACGGAGGTGGACTTCGGTTGTGTAGTCGCGGTTTCTAACCGCCGGAATCCCGACAACAACCAATAACCAACAACTAACAACCAACAACCAACAAAAACCATGAAAAAAGTAATGTTTGTTTGCAAAAGAAACTCCTGCCGATCGCAAATGGCAGAAGGATTCGCTAAAACCATCGGAGACGGCAAAATTGGAGTCACCAGTTCCGGTTTAGAATCAAGCAAAGTTCATCCGACAGCAATTCAAGTCATGTCAGAAATCGGCATCGACATCACCGATCAAACATCAAACCCATTAAGCGAATTTAATGCCGAAGACTACGATGCAGTAATTTCTCTCTGCGGCTGCGGTGTGAATTTACCCGAAGCGTGGGTATTGCGAGAAGTGTTTGAAGATTGGCAACTTGACGATCCCGACGGACAACCCATCGAAACTTTTCACCGCGTTCGAGATGAAATTAAAGCACGAGTTGAGAAATTAGTGGACTCTCTAAAGTAAGATTAGTGTCAAAATTATAATTCTTGCCTTGTCGGTTTTAACTCAGCTCTTGCAGTATTGTCAATAAGCCTTTTATGAACAGGCAAGATGCCTGTTCCACAACAAAATTCATCTCCTGTGGAACAGGCATCTTGCCTGTTTCTAAGAATGGTGCAAGATGTGAGTTTCAATTAACTTTGTAGCGATCGGTTAAAATTTGGATATGTCGCATCCAAAGAATTAGTGCTAAATTATGAGAGGCGTTCCGGCCGAACGCCTCTACATTCGTTGCGATCGGAGACCAAAAGGTTAGCACATGATTCAGACAGCAGTCACGCCTTTCAAAAACAAACTTCACTCAGCTTTAACTAAAAAGCAGATTACAGTTTTACAAATTAATCTCGGCAAACGCTGCAATCTCGCTTGCACTCACTGCCACGTAGAAGCTAGCCCGAAACGAACAGAAGAACTTTCCCCGGAAATTTGCGACCAATTAATTCAAATTATTCGCCGTTTTTCTCAAATTCAAACTGTTGACCTCACCGGCGGTGCTCCCGAAATGCTTTACGGTTTTAAACCGCTGGCGGAAGCTGCCAGGGCGGCAGGTAAAGAGGTCATTGTTCGTTCTAATTTGACGATTTACTTTGAAAAAGGTTTTGAAGATATTCCCGAATATTGCGCGCAGCATCAACTCAGAATTGTGGCGTCGCTTCCCTGCTACCAAGCTGACAATGTGGATAAAATGCGCGGCAGCGGTGTTTTTGATACTTCGATTCGGGCCCTGCAAAAGCTCAATCAGTTGGGATACGGGAAAAACCCAAATTTAACTCTGGATTTGGTGTACAATCCACAAGTGCCGGCAACAGACAAGTTTTCGCTAACACCGGAACAGGGCAAGTTAGAGGAAGATTACAAGGTTTATTTAGCCGAACATTTTGGGATTTGTTTTAATCAATTGTTCGCGATTACTAATTTACCGGTGGGACGGACTAAGTTTCATTTGGAACATAAGAAACTGCACAAGCCTTATCTCGGGTTTTTGGAGGATAGTTTTAATCCCGGTACTGTGGAACATTTAATGTGCCGCAACGAATTGTCGATCGACTATTTGGGCAATGTCTACGACTGCGATTTTAACCAGATGGAAAATCTGCCGGCAAAAACTGGCAGCGGGGCAAAGATAACTGTTGCTAAATTGCTTGAATCTGGCAGTTTAGATTTGATTCAAGAGGTGCAAACTGCTGCTTATTGTTACGGCTGTACGGCGGGTTGCGGTTCTAGCTGCGGCGGTACTTTGATTTAATTTAAGGGAAAAGTTGCGCTTTATATCATCAATGGGATGAATACAGTAGGGACACGGCAGTGCCGTGTCCCTACCCTGGAAACGACGGTGTATGTAATGAATGAATGGAGATTTTAAGCAATGAATGATTCGCGATCGCCCGGTGAAAATCCGCCAGCATCAAACAGGTGGAAGCTGATTTTAGGGATTGGTTTAGCTGTGGCTTTGATTGTGGCGGCAAAGTTTTTTAACTTTCAAGGAATTCTGAAAAATGCGCTGGAGTCGATCGCGAGTCTCGGCCCGTGGGGCCCGGCAGCTTTTATTTTCATTTACATTGTCGCAACGGTTCTATTTATCCCCGGTTCTTTGCTGACTCTCGGTTCTGGCGTTTTGTTCGGAGTCGTTGGCGGTTCGGTTTGCGTTTCCATCGGCTCGGTTTTAGGCGCAACTTGCGCTTTTTTGGTAGGGCGGTATTTAACTCGCGACTGGGTTTCCAAACAGATAGAGGGGAATCAAAAATTTAAGGCGATCGACTCCGCAGTTGCCTCTGAAGGATGGAAAATTGTGCTGCTGACGCGGCTTTCTCCCATTTTTCCGTTTAATTTGCTTAACTATGCTTTTGGAGTCACGCAGGTATCTCTAAAAGACTATTTTTTCGCATCTTGGATCGGCATGATTCCGGGAACTGTCATGTATGTTTATATCGGTTCCCTGGCCGGGAGTTTGGCTGCACTCGGATCTAGCGGGCGATCGCGCACTGCTGCTGAGTGGACTCTCTACGGCATTGGTTTGCTAGCAACGATCGCCCTCACCGTTTATGCAACCCGCTTGGCAAAAAAAGCTTTAGATGAAAAAATTTCCCCTTGAACCTACAGCGCAAATTATTAAAATTGTCAATAAGTATTTACCCCTAAATGAGGATACATTGCTAATTTAAAAAACTCCGTGTTTTCTCTGTGTTATTTACAATTATTTTGTTATACAAACGAGATAGATATTAAAGATATCGTAAAGCACAAACCTCAAGTAGGTAAACCGAAGGTCGAAATATCAAGCTGATGCCAAAATAGAAGGCGAGCGTGCGATCGGAATAAGAATTGTTTGCAGTCAGGAATGCAAGTCATACCATTTTAAATTTGAGATTTGAGATTTTAGATTGGGAATGACTGATGACTACCAAGGTTGGGAGCACCGGCCTACAGTTGCATTATTTTCTGAAACTGGTCTCGCGACTTGGCTGATATTAATTCTGCCGAATGACCAATACCCTTTGATGAATTTGATTCGGAGAGAACATTTGATGATGCAAAACCCAGCAAATCAAGCCGGATCAGTGTCTGGGCAGCCACCCCAAGCAAAAAAACTGCGCCGCTTTTGGGACAACATCAGTAGTTCTGCTCAATCGCGGTGGCAGCAAGCGCACAGTCTTTGGCAGCACAGACGGCAGCGCCGCCATTTGCTGACCCTGCTAATTCTGGCCACCACGGCTTTAACCATTAGCACAACTGCTTGCATCAGCTATTTTTTTGTGCGCGGACTAATCCTCGACAATTTAAAGGAAATAGCACTATTAAAACTAGAAAAAGGCACCGACGAAATCGACCGCTGGCTCAGCAACCGCAAAGCAGAAATAGAAACCATTGCTTACGATCCTACGGTTAGGACTATCAATTGGAAATTAGTCGAACCCAGGTTGCAAGGAGAAATATACAGGTTAAAAGAGTATTTCATCCTGTCATTAACTCAACCCGACGGCTCATTTATCAACACTCTAGGCAACCGCGCCAACAACAAAGACCGCCAACACTTTCAAAAAGCAATGGCCGGGCATATCAACGTTTCCGACCCGCTGATCGGCCGCAGTACAAAAGTTTCGACGATCATCATTTCAGCTCCTATTTGGGCTTTACCTCCGGCTCCCAATCAAGTAATTGGAGTCCTATCGGGCAGCATTAAATTAGACAGAGTAACATCGGTCGCTAACAGCTTGCTGTACGGTTCCGACAGTTATGCTTTTGCGCTCAATTCACAAGGAGTGCCAATTGTTCATCCCAACAATAACTTAATCGGAAATACCGACCGCCCGGCCCCAAGCTTTTTACAGTCAAAAGACCCCGCACTCTCCACAATTGCGCGCCAGATGATCGACCGCCAGACGAACATCGAACTGGTAAAAATCGATAACAAATGGATGTATGTGGCCTATGCTCCCCTCAAGGAAGTTAACTGGTCGATGGCTTTAGTAATTCCCCGCGAAAATATTGAATCCCAACTGCAAGCATTAAATTTGCTGACATCCGTAGTCGCCGGACTGCTCGGCCCGGCAATGCTAGCAGCAATTTGGCTAATTTACTCTTCCGAAAACAATCGCGCTCAAGCGGAGCGAGAAGCCATGCTCAACCGGATTGCCGGACGCATTCGGGCTTCCCTAGAATTAGACAAAATCGTGCAAAGTACAGTCGAAGAAATAGTAAGTTTGCTGCATCTAGAACGGGCGGCTTTTGGTTGGTACAAACCACAAGAAAAAATGTTACAAATCCTGTGGGAATGTTCACCATCTGATGGTTCGACACAACCTATAAAGTTTGATGCTTACTTTGTCGAAAATGTGTTATTGCGGAGCGGTCAAGGGGAGCCAATTATTTTTTCTAGGGACACTTTGGCTGAGGGTGCAGCTCAACATATCCAACTTAAAGCTAATAGCTATTTAGCGGTGCCTGTCCAGACTCAAAACCAGCCGCAGGGTTATTTAATTTGCAGCCACGCTACTCATTGGCTGTGGAGCGGGGAGGAAATCCAACTGTTAAAAGCTGTGGCAGACCAATTGGCGATCGCAATTACTCAATCTCACCTTTACAGTCAAACCCAAGACCAAGTAAAACTGCTCAATAGTGCCTTAAATGAACTGAAAAAAACTCAAACTCATTTAGTGCAGAGCGAAAAAATGTCATCCCTAGGTCAAATGGTAGCCGGGATAGCGCACGAAATCAACAACCCGGTTAACTTCATTTCGGCTAATTTGCCTCACACCAGCAAATATACTAAAGATTTATTAGACTTGGTGAGTTTATACAAACAAACCTTCCCAGAGGTTCCCCAGAAAATCGCAGATTTTGCAGAAGAAATTGAGTTAGAATTTATCGAGGAAGATTTGCCGCATATATTGGATTCTATGAAAATAGGAACCGAACGCATTCGCAGCATAGTTCTTTCTTTGCGTAACTTTTCTCGTCTAGATGAATCTGACAAAAAGCTGGCGGACATTCACGAAGGTATCGAAAATACCTTGCTGCTGCTCTCCAACCGCCTCAAAAATAGAATTTATATAGTCAAGAAATACGGCAAAGTGCCTTCAGTCGAGTGCTATCCGTCTCAGCTCAATCAGGTGTTTATGAACTTGCTGAGCAATGCGATCGATGCCTTGAACGAGATCGATCGCCTGGATAAAATCATAACTATTTCCACGGGAGTAGTTCGCGAAAATGGCGGAAAATTTCTGAAAGTGGCGATCGCCGACAACGGCCCGGGAATTCCCGACAGCGTTAAACACCAAATTTATAACCCATTTTTTACTACTAAACAGGTGGGCAAAGGCACTGGTTTGGGGTTAGCAATTAGCTACAAAATTGTAGTGGACGGACACGGTGGCAGCATCGAAATTTCTAAACCTCCGGGCGGCGGCACGCAGTTTTTGGTAAAAATTCCGATTAGTAACGAGCAGCAAGAAGCAAGCAGGAAGAGGGAAGGAAGCCAACGGATTTTTTAAGGGAGGTAACGCATAGAGGTTCGAGGGGAGAAACAGGTTTAATCAATGCTAATTTGAGGGCCGTTGGTTATACTAATTCTGAAAAGTAGGGACACGGCAATGCCGTGTCCTAATCCCGCGCCGGACACGGCATTGCCGTGTCCCTACGGTTAGGTATTAAAATTGAAAGAGTTTTTGTTAAAGGATGTTTTATGGCTGTTGGCAAGGATACAATTTTCGAGCGCTTTTTGTCGCCCCTGATTCGACTGGCGATCGACGAAGAAGCACTGAAACGACTCTACGAAGGTATCGACTGGGAAACAGCGGGCGATCGCTACCGACAACCCGACCTAGTTTATCCCGTATATTACAGCAGCCAAAACTTTCACGGCATTAAAGGCGGCTACCTCAACCCCAGTGCTGCCGTTTCCTACGATCCAATCACGCAATACGTCTTGCCTCCCCACGAAACAGTCGTCAGGCAAGGCTTAATTGACGCTGTGCGGGTGAAACCGCGCCGAATTATCGATTTGGGATGCGGCACCGGTTCGACAACGCTCATGCTCAAGCAGGCTTTTCCCGAAGCGGAAGTTGTCGGCCTGGACTTGTCGCCTTATATGCTGGTAGTCGCCGAAATGAAAGCGCAAAAAGCCGGCTTAAAAATCGAGTGGTTGCACGGAAATGCTGAAACCGTTGCTTTTCCAGATGCCAGCTTCGATTTAGTCGCAGCTTCCTTGCTGTTTCACGAGACGCCGCCTGCTGTATCGCGGGCAATTTTGCGAGAAAGCTTCCGACTGCTGAAGGTTGGGGGACAAGTGGCAATTTTGGACGGAAATCAAAAAACTTTGCGGCAGACAGAGTGGCTGACTGATATCTTTGAAGAGCCTTATATTAAGTCTTACGCGGCTGGCTGCGTCGATGCTTGGGCGGGGGCTGCTGGATTCGCGGCGGTGCAAACTCACGAACACTGGTGGGTGCATCAGGTGACGCAGGGCGTGAAACCTTTGCCTGGGGAAGATTTGGAACAGGTGCGGGTGGCGAGGGGGTGGAATTTGGGCGATCGAACTCCTGATTTTGATGGCGATTTACCAGGCATTCCAGCTCCCGCTTGATGTATTGTTACTTATGAATAACCGCCGAATAGAATTCGGCGCTACACAAGAATAACCACCGACTGGAAGTCGGGGCTACACAAACAAAGTCCGCGCAACGCGAGACTGAATAATAACTAATAACTAATAACTCATAACTCATAACTCATAACTCATAACTCATAACTCATAACTCATAACTAATGACTCTAAAAGCAGTTTTATTTGATTTTAATGGCGTTATTATTAATGACGAGCCGATTCATGAGAAAATAATCGATCGATTGATGCTAGATGAAAATCTCCAGCTCAAACGCGGGGAGTTTCGAGAAATTTGTTTGGGAAGGAGCGATCGCGCTTGCATTACCGAACTGCTCGATCGCCGGGGACGATTTGTGACAGAAACATATCTCGATCGACTGCTGCAGCGCAAGGCCGAAGCTTACAAAACTCAAATAGATACTTTGGAGAAACTGCCAATTTATCCGGGTTTGGCAGAATTTATTGCCAAAATTCGGGCCGCCGGACTGAAAATGGCCGTAGTTAGCGGGGCAATGCGATCGGATATAGAATTGGTGTTAGATCGGGCCGGTTTGGCAGCAAACTTTGAGTTAATTGTCGCAGGCGACGACTTGACGGCGAGCAAACCAGCACCCGACGGCTATCTATTGGCTGTGGAACTTCTCAACCAGAAATATCCCGACTTTAACCTGCAACCGATCGAATGTTTGGCGGTGGAAGATACTTTTGCGGGGATTGAAGCGGCGAAAAAAGCGGGGATTCAGGTGGCGGGGGTGACTCACACTTACCCGTTTCACATGATCCAGCGCCAAGCTAATTGGACGGTGGACTATTTTGCTGATTTAGAGTTGGACAGAGTGGCCCAACTTTGCTCGATCGCCCCCACTGAGCCGGCTGCGGAAAAAACTTGACGTTTTTAGCAGTTACGTGCTAATGTAGGTGACGGTCTGCGAACGTGAGAGCAAGCAAGACCTGTAAGCCTTTTAGATTCGGCAATCCCGCATCGAAAATGCTAAATTAAAACTCAATCAGGGGAATTAGCTCAGTTGGTAGAGCGCTGCGATCGCACCGCAGAGGCCAGCGGTTCGAGTCCGCTATTCTCCATAAATCAGGGGCACTTCTACAAGTGACGATCGCACTTCGCTTTGAGCTCAAAGCGAAGTGCGATCGTCACTAGCTTTGACACAAGCCTATTTTGTGCGATCGACCCGGTTGCTGCCTAACTCGTAGCATCCATAAGATAATTTATGTAAAGAAACCCGGTTTCTAATGTCACACTAATTGCTGAAAAGACGTATTTTGGTGTCTAAACCCGGTTTCAGAACAGAATGCAACGGTAGGCCCGTGCTCCAAACCCTTATTTCATCAGTGAAGCTCAAATCTAAAATCTCACATCTAACATGGTATCAGCCGGGTTTCTGTCGCAGTTGCCGTCAATCCCCACAAAGCATTCATTTTGTGAAAAACAATAAGTTTTGTAGCTAAACATACAACAGTCTTATGCACCGAGTCTTAATATCAAGTCGCTATGTGTTATTATTCTCAATCATCTGACTCATCTATTCAAGAGTAACCAGAAAAAATGGCAAAGCGATTCGATCGGCGGAAATTTCTTTTATACGGTTCTGCTACCCTAACATCAAGTTTATTTCTGAAAGCATGTAGAACTCCCACTCCAACCGCAACTCCAACGACTTCTCCCACATCAACAGGAACTACACCAGCAGCAAGCAGTGGAAACACGATCAAAGTAGGAATTTTGCATTCCTTGAGCGGCACAATGTCAATCAGCGAAAAAAGTGTTGTCGATGCCGAACAATTAGCGATCGAAGAAATCAATAAAGCTGGCGGTGTCCTCGGAAAACAAATCGAAACAGTAATAGAAGATGGCAACTCAGACTGGCCGACTTTTGCCGAAAAAGCCAAAAAATTGATCGACCAAGATAAAGTTGTCACTGTCTTCGGCTGCTGGACATCCGCCAGCCGCAAAGCAGTATTGCCAGTATTTGAAGAAAAAAATCATATGCTCTGGTATCCCGTACAATACGAGGGTCAAGAGTGTTCCAAGAATATCTTTTACACCGGGGCGGCGCCGAACCAACAAATCGAACCAGCAGTTGACTGGCTGCTAGAAAATAAAGGGAAAAAATTCTTCTTAGTCGGGTCTGACTACGTTTTTCCCCGGACGGCAAATACCATTATCAAGGCACAGCTAGCAGCCAAAGGCGGCGAATTAGTTGGGGAAGATTACATTCCTTTGGGCGGGACAGAAGTCACGCCAATTATTACTAAAATTAAGGCAGCTTTGCCAGACGGCGGTGTCATTTTCAATTCCCTCAACGGCGACAGCAACGTAGCATTTTTCAAACAGTTGCAGGGTGCAGGTTTGGGGCCGGACAAATATCCGTCAATGTCTGTGAGTATTGCGGAAGAAGAAGTAAAGGCGATCGGCGTAGAATATCTTAAAGGCCATTATGCCGCCTGGAATTACTTCATGACTGTGGAATCTCCGGCAAATACAAAATTTGTGGAAGCTTTCAAAGCAAAATACGGCAAAGAGAGAGTGACTAACGACCCGATGGAAGCAGCTTACATCATGGTTTACCTGTGGAAGCAAGCCGTCGAAAAAGCAGGGACAGCCGACGATTTGGAAAAAGTGCGGGCTGCAGCTTTGGGTCAAACTTTTGACGCGCCGGAGGGCAAAGTTACGATGGAAAACAACCACCACATCTCTAAATTTGTGAGGTTGGGCGAAGTGAGAGACGACGGTTTGTTTAACATCGCTTATGCTACGCCAGAAGCAGTGAAGCCGGTTCCTTGGAATCAGTTTGTCGCTGAAACAAAAGGCTTTTCTTGCGATTGGTCAGACCCCGCAAAAGGCGGAAAATTCAAGAGTTCATAATTAAGTTAATTTAAAACTCTTTCCGGGTGCGCTTGGCGCACCTTTCCCCTTACATAACTCTGCACGTAAAACGTCGCTCCGGGTGCTTATGGCGCACCTTCCCCTCATACAAAAACTTGCGTCTTTATGGCGCAATGCGTACCTTTCCCCGATTTATTAGCTTACCTAAAACATCGCTCAGTGCGCTGATGTCGCACCTTCCCCTCATACAAAAAGTCGCGTCTTTAGGGTGTGCATTGCACACATTAGTTGTTACATAATTGCACCAAATATTATAGAAAAATAGGAGGATAAAAAGTGGCGATCGGCTTATTGGACGGTTTATTTAACGGCATTAGCATCGGCGCTGTTTTACTAATTGCAGCTCTGGGGTTAGCGATTATTTTCGGGCTGATGGGCGTGATTAATATGGCTCACGGCGAGTTGATGATGCTGGGGGCTTATACAACTTTCGTGGTGCAAAATGTCTTCAAGGGTATCGGAGGATTTGCTTTTGAAACATATATTTTATTTGCGATTCCCCTAGCTTTTTTAGTAGCTGCGTTGGTAGGATTAATTCTTGAACGCGGAGTGATTCGCTATCTTTACGGGCGGCCGCTAGAAACTCTACTGGCAACTTGGGGCGTAAGTTTAATTTTGCAGCAGTTTGTCCGCAGCGTCAGTTGGTTGCTGGTAATTGGAATTGCGGTGTTTTGTTTGCTGTTTTTTGGCGGTTTGCGGGTGCTGAAGCAGCGCCCGGATTTCGATCGCATTCGCAGCAAAATTGTCGCCATAATTTTGCCTTTATCTTTGGCTGTTTCCTGGGCGGTGAGCGCCTTTTTAGGGCAAACTTACAAACTGGCAGTAACTCAACCTTGGTTTGGCGCTCAAAATGTGGATGTAACTGCACCGAAATGGCTGCGCGGCGGCATCCCGCTGGGCAATTTTCAGTTGCCCTACGCCCGACTTTTTATTATTGCGCTGACAGGAATTTGTTTGGCGGGAATTTACCTATTTTTGCAAAAGTCTGTGTGGGGATTGCGGATTAGATCCGTGACGCAAAATCGCAGCATGAGCGCGTGTTTGGGAATTCCTACCGAACAAGTAGATGCGCTGACTTTTGCTTTGGGTTCGGGGTTGGCTGGTGTCGCTGGGTGTGCGATTAGTTTGATCGGTTCCGTAGGGTCAAATACCGGACAAAATTATATAGTCGATACTTTTATGGTGGTGGTTGTGGGCGGTGTCGGCAAGATTGTGGGGAGTGTAGTTGCTGCGATCGCGATCGGCACAGCAAATTACCTGATCGGTTCGGGAACCTTAGCAACAATGTTCGCTCCTGTCAAGCCTTTAGCCGACTTCTTCACATTTTTCGCCACAACCAGCATGGCAAAAGTAATGGTATTCGCCTTAATTATGGCTTTTCTGCAAGTGAAGCCGGGAGGGATTTTCCCGCAAAAAGGGCGGACGGTAGAAAATTAAAAATTACAACTGCGAGCGTAGCGAAAAATGCAGAAAACACATCAAAAACCCTGGCTAAAAGAAGCGGCAATTGTCAGCGCGATCGCCCTCACATTCATATTCCTCATCCCAGGAATACTTCCCGACGTTCGACTCAATCAATTGGGGCGATTTTTAGCACTAGCAATTGCAGCCATCGGCATAGACTTGATTTGGGGATACACGGGTTTGCTGAGTCTCGGACACGGCGTATTTTTTGCGATCGGCGGTTACGCCTTCGCCATGCACCTAAAATTGCAAATTCCCCCAACCGCCAGCAGTCAATTGCCAGAATTTATGAACCTCTACGGCGTTACCGAACTCCCCTGGTTTTGGCAACCATTTTATTCATTTCCCTTCTCAGCATTAGCAGTAGTTCTCATCCCCGCTATATTGGGCGCACTTTTGGGTTATTTAGTATTCCGCAATCGAATTCGAGGCGTTTACTTTTCAATTCTCACCCAAGCAGCAACCATTGTATTTTTCAACTTCTTTAACGGTCAGCAAAAACTGATTAACGGCACCAACGGACTCACCGACTTTAAAACCCTGTTCGGAGCCACAGTAAATGACCGAGATACTCAATATATTTTCTACATTCTCACCATACTATTTCTAGCAGCAACTTACGCCCTCTGCCGGTGGCTGACCAGCGGGCGTTTCGGTCGCCTGCTAGTAGCAATTCGCGACGACGAAATACGCCTGCGTTTCTCAGGTTACAATCCCACAGGATACAAAGTTTTAGTCTTTGCAATTTCCGCCGGTTTAGCCGGGATTGCAGGCGCATTATTTACCGTACAAACCGGAATTATTTCGCCAAAAGCAATGGATATTGCCTTTTCAATTGAAATGGTAATTTGGGTCGCAGTGGGAGGTCGCGCCACATTATCGGGAGCAATATTGGGAGCGCTGCTAGTCAACTTTGGCAAGAGTTTCTTGAGCGAACAATTCCCCGAAGTGTGGCTGTTTTTCCAAGGCGCGCTATTCCTAATAGTAGTCACAGTGCTGCCCGACGGCTTAGTCGGATGGCTGCAACATCAAGGTTTCGACCAAATCCGCACCCTGTTCAGAAGACCGAAGTACGCATCTACTTACCCCAGCCTGGAACAAGACCCACAAGTGCAGCGCGAAAAAGAAGAACTTGAACATTGAGTGCAAAAAGATCGTGTAATTTATAAGTAGGCGGACATAACTAAATGTCACCAGGCAGCGAGGAACGAAGTAATCGCCATAGACTTGGGAAAAGCTGCGTTTTTCTCTGAGAAGATGCAATATATAGCGGTTCTCAGAAAGATGAGGTACGTTGTTGGGCTTGGGCCCTCTTAGTCTGGCTGGTTATGTAAGCTGTCAGTCATACCTCATCTTTTTGAGAAAGGCTATATATGTCCACCTACTTAGGAATGAGAATTAAATAACCTGCAATTTTAATTGTTCTTGTGGGATGGGCGTCTCGCCCGTCTATAAGGGACGGGCGAGACGCCCATCCCACAGGCTTATGCAAATTATTTAATTCACGATCCTTAGATATCCCTAGCAAACTGCTTCGTTCTTTAACTTGAGGGCAACATATGGCAGATATTATTGACTACAAAATCTACGGCGACGATTTGCAACTCATCGAGATTGAACTCGACCCCAAAGAAGGGGTGAGGGCTGAAGCTGGAACCATGACATACATGGAAGGCGACATCCAAATGCAAACATCCACAGGTGGCGGCTTATTTCAAGGTTTCAAACGGATGCTGACAGGAGCGGGTTTTTTCATTACCACCTTTGTCAACGCCGGAAATCGCAAGGCCCGCGTCGCTTTTGCCGCCCCTTATCCGGGTAAAGTAATTCCCCTCGATTTAGGTCAACTTGGCGGTAAATTTTTGTGTCAAAAAGACTCATTTCTCTGTGCGGCCAACGGCATTGAAATTGAGGTAGCTTTCACCAAGCGCCTCGGTGCCGGTTTCTTTGGCGGAGAAGGTTTTATTCTGCAAAAATTGCAGGGTGACGGGCTAGCTTTTGTTCATGCGGGAGGAACAATAGTTGAGAAAAATTTGGGAGTTGGCGAAGTGTTGCGAGTAGACACCGGCTGTTTAGTAGCTTTTGCTCCCACAGTAGACTACGATATTCAATTTGTTGGCGGGTTTAAAAATGCTCTATTTGGCGGCGAAGGCTTGTTTTTGGCAAAGATGACTGGGCCTGGAAAAGTATACGTGCAAAGTTTGCCACTCTCGAAGTTAGCTGAACGCATTTTAGCTGCCACTCCACCTCCAATGTCGAGCAGTTCTAGCAGTTTTAGTTTAGAGTAAAAGAACCATTTATGTGCTTGTGTAGGGTGCGTCAGCCAGCAGATTTTTCGGCTTACCCAGAGACTGTTAACTGACGCACCTTCTCAGAGAAAATCAGCGATGTCAGGTGCGTCAGCCAGCAGATTTTCCGGCTTACCCAGAGACTGTTAACTGACGCACCTTCTCAGAGAAAATCAGCGATGTCAGGTGCGTCAGCCAACTGATTTTCCGGCTTACCCAGAGACTGTTAACTGACGCACCCTACGAGGAAAATCAGCGATGAATGCAAAAGTATTAGAAATAGAAAACCTGACGGTTAGTTTTGATGGTTTTAAAGCCATCAACGGTTTAAATTTCAGCATGGATGCGGGCGAACTGCGAGTTATCATTGGTCCCAACGGTGCGGGGAAAACAACTTTTCTCGATTCGATTACCGGGAAGGTGCAGCCGACAGAGGGCCGGGTGTTATTTAAGGGACAGAATTTACGCAAGTTGTCGGAAGATAGGATTTCGCGCTTGGGAATTGGCCGCAAGTTTCAGACGCCGCGAGTTTACTTGAATTTAACGCCGCGCGAAAATTTGGAATTGTCTTGCAGCCGCCATAAAAATGTGTTTTCGACTTTGTTCAAGCCTGCTTCGGCTGCTGAAAAACGCACGGTTTCCGGTTTGTTAGAAACAATTGGTTTAGTGGCTAAAGCTGATGTTTCGGCTGGTTTGCTTTCTCACGGGGAAAAGCAATGGTTGGAAATTGGAATGTTAGTGGCTCAATCTCCTGATTTGTTGTTGGTAGATGAACCTGTGGCGGGTTTGACTGATGAGGAAACGGTGTTAACTGGAGATTTGCTGATTTCGCTGGCCGAAAGTCATTCGGTGTTGGTAATTGAACACGATATGGAGTTTGTGCGGCAAATTGCGCGGCAGGTGACGGTGTTGCATCAGGGTTCGGTTTTGTGCGAGGGGACTATGGATGAGGTGCAAAATGACGATCGAGTAATTGAGGTATATTTGGGCAAACCGGAAGAGTAAGAAGTCATTAGTTATTAGTCATTAGTCAACAGTCAACAGTCAACAGTCAACAGTCAACAGTCAACAGTTAACCATATGTTACAAGTCTCTAATTTAAATGTTTACTACGGCGAAAGTCACATTTTGCGCGATGTCGATTTAAGCGTCATGGCGGGGCAAATGGTTTGCTTGATCGGGCGCAATGGTGTGGGCAAAACTACTATGCTAAAAACGATTATGGGGTTGCTGCAACCGCGCAGCGGCACTATTGCTTTTGGGGGAGATTCTATTGCTTCTAAGTTGACTCACCAGCGGGCTAGATTGGGAATTGGTTACGTACCTCAAGGGCGCGAAATTATTCCCCGTTTGACGGTGAAGGAAAATTTATTGTTAGGTTTGGAAGCGAAACCAACCAAAACAAAAAATCCTGAAGTTCCTGATGAAATTTTTGATTTATTTCCGGTTTTGAAAACTATGCTCGATCGCCTGGGAGGTGATTTGAGCGGGGGACAGCAGCAGCAGTTAGCTATTGCTAGAGCTTTGATGGGAGAGCCGAAATTGCTGGTTTTGGATGAACCGACGGAGGGGATTCAACCTTCTATTATTTTAGATATAGAAGCTGCGGTACGCCGCGTAGTTGCGACTAGGGGAATTTCTGTTTTGTTGGTGGAGCAACATTTGCATTTTGTGCGGCAAGCTGACTGGTATTATGCTATGCAAAAAGGCGGGATTGTGGCTTCTGGAAGCACTAGCGAATTAAGTGATGAGGTGATTCAGAGGTTTTTGGCTGTTTGATTCAGCAGTCAGCAGTCATTAGTCATTAGTCATTAGTAGGGTGGGCCCACAAGCACCCAGCCTGCGTCTTGGTGGCTGCTGAGACGCAGCTAAAAGTCGAGCTGTATCGATAAATTCTGCGATGACGAGCGCTGCGTTTTGCTGCGTACCCAGCAAATGTAAGGGCGCACTGCGAACCCTCGGAAGTCTTATGTAATTGGGCACCCAGCAAATGTAAGGTGTTCTTCGGCGCACCCAGCAACTTTATGGTTTGCAGTGCACACCCTACGAAGTCTATGGTTTGGGAGTTGGTGTTGCTTGTCCTGAGAAGGGAGTACAATTGCCGCCGAGGCCAGAAGTAATCGCGCAAGTATTAGTTTTCAGCATTCCCTCATAGGTATCAGCACCGGTGCCTGCGCCGCCCAACTCGTCGCTGTAAAGTTCCTTGTCCGAAATTTTGACATTTGCCTCTCTCGCCACAGTCTCCATCAACTTATGATTAGTTGTGGTTTCGACAAAAATTGTCGGCACTCCTGCGGTCTTAATTTCTGAGGACAATTCGGCAATTCTTGCTGCTGTGGGCTGTTCCTCTGTTGTCACACCCTGCAAAGCTCCAGCATTCTCCAAGCCGTAAGCATCGGCATAGTAACTCAGAGCATCGTGAGTTGTGACTAATTTTCGTTGTTGGGCTGGAATTGTCGCAATTTGAGCTTTTATCCAAGTATCTATTTTTTGCAAATCATCTGTTAATTTCGCGGCGTTGCTGATATAAAGTTGAGCATTGGTGGGGGAAACTTCGATCAATTCATCCCGAATTATTTTTACCATACGCAGGCCATTTTGAGGGTTATGCCAAACGTGAGGGTCAGGGACTTTTTCGCCTTCTGCGTGGGATTTGTTTTCCGCTTTCTCTTCACCCTGTTCGTGCTCGTGTTCGCCCATCAGCGGTTTGGGAACGGCGAGTTCGTGTACGGCGATTTTGGGCGCGGAATTACTGCTGGATTCAATTAACTTAATGATGCTGGGTTCGTGGTTGTAGCCGCCGTATAAAATCAGATTTGCGGTTTCAATCGCTTTGCGGTCTTCCGGCTTGGTTTGGTAGGCGTGGGGGTCGTCTCCCGGCTTGATGAGACAGATGGTGTCGATCGAACTTTGAGCAATTTCTTTAGTGATGTCGCAGATAACACCAGTCGTGGCGACGACTTTGGGCAAGTTGGCGGCGGGGATCTGTGGCGCCCGATTGGTTGCGTTCTGTCCTCTACTGCACCCAACCAGTCCGCAGCCGATCGCCAAAACAGCCGCACCGCACAATCTGCCGGTTTTTCCAGCCAAGTTTTTTAACATTTTCACCTTTGGAACGATAATCGTTATTGCTTTTTCGAGTTATCCTATTCTAGTAGCTACGAACAAGAATCGTTCTCAAAATCTCGAATTATGCTAGAAGTGCAAGACTTAGCTGTCAATTATCGAGGAATTTCGGCCCTCAACAGCGTGAATTTCGAGTTAGATCCCGGGCAATTAACCGGTGTGTTCGGCCCCAACGGCGCGGGGAAAAGCACGATGGTGAAAGCGATGCTGGGATTGATCCCGGCTTGTCGGGGTTCGGTGAAATATCAGGGGCGGCTGCTGAAGCAACAGTTGTCGCGGGTGGCTTATGTGCCGCAGCGATCGCAAATTGACTGGGATTATCCGATTACTGTGTGGAATGCGGTGATGATGGCGCGAACTGTCCAGACTGGTTGGTTTCGCAGTCCCTCGAAGCAGTCGCAAGAATTGGTCAAAGCTGCTTTGCTGCGGGTGGGAATGTGGGATTTGCGCGATCGGCAAATTGGCGAACTGTCTGGCGGACAGCAGCAGCGGATTTTTTTAGCAAGGTCGATCGCCCAACAAGCCGATTTATTCTTCTTTGACGAGCCATTTAACGCGATCGACAAAGCAACAGAAGAGATTATTTTCGATATTTTTGCCGAACTCAAAGCCGAAAATAAAACATTGCTAGTAATCAGCCACGATTTAGGCGAAACTTTAAAACAGTACGACAATTTATTGTTGCTAAATAAGCATTTAATTGCCACCGGTTCCTGCCGGGAAGTGCTGACAGCCGCTAATATTCAAAAAGCCTATGGATACGATTTAAGTTTAGTGGCTGCCTAAGCAAACAAAGATTTATCTTTAAAGCTGATTGTGGCACGGGCGTCCCGCCTGTGCAGTTGATTGTGCTTTAAAAAATCCTATTATTGATGTAATTCAATGTTAAACCTACTAATTGAGCCGCTAAAATTCGAGTTCATGCGAAATGCGATCGCCGTCGGCATTTTGCTAGGAATTCTCTGCGCCGTTGTTGGCTCCTATTTAATTGTACAGCAAATGGGAATGATGGTTGACATGATTGCCCATTCCGTATTAGCAGGATTGCCGGTTGCTTTTTCTTTAGGTTTCAATATTTCGATCGGCGCGTTTATATCGGGAATTATCAGCGCCGTAATTATGGCGTGGATTCAATCGCAATCGCGCCTTAAAATTGATGCAATTATGGCATTAATTTTGTCTACGTTTTTAGCAATTAGCGTCACGCTGATTAGCCTGTTGCGGACAAACAAATTAGACTTAGACGGGTTTCTGTTCGGCAATATTTTGTCAGTTGCACCTGCTGACGTGCAGCAGACTTTTGTCATAACTTTAATAATTTTAGTGGCGGTTAAACTCCTTTACAAAGAACTGCTATTCTATACCTTTGACCCGCTGGGGGCGCAAGCGTGCGGTTTGGCTGTAAACTGGATTTATTTCGGGATGATTTCGGCGATTACGCTGACGATTGTGGCGAGTTTGCAAACTGTGGGGGCGCTGTTAGTAATTTCGCTGTTAATCGGGCCGGGAATTACGGCGTATTTGTTGGTAAAAGAACTGCATTTAATGATGGGATTGGGAGCAATTATTGGGATTACAGCTAGCGTGAGTGGTATGTATCTCAGCTATTATTTGAATATGCCGTCTGGTGCGGCAATTGTATTAGTTGTTTTTGGGTTATTTTTACTGGCTTTGCTGTTGAGTCCCAGTCAAGGAATTTTGACAAGAAAGAGAGGAGAATAATACCATCAGTCCTGGACGCAACTGACACACGGCGCTACGATCGCCCAAACTCCATCACCGTAACCAGTCCTATACGTCTATCCGTTGACAAACGGAGCCAAACGCGGTGTTGATTTTCGATCGAGCTTTCGGAGGATCGTATACTTGAACAAATCGAATTCGCTTGTATACTCTTTTTGAGTCAATAACAGAGCCAGCTTTCACAGCTTCCATTGACAACAGTTACAGCATATTCCATGTATGTGCGGTACACACAAGAAGAGAGATCGCCCGTGTCAGGTGCGTCGCCCTCAAAAATCTGCAAGTTTTATCAAATATGAAGCAGCGACGCACCCTACTGATTAACACCACATAATTAAGGCGGATACTGTACTTCATGAACCACCGAATATGCTGTATCAAGCCAGACAGAGTTCTATAAACCAGCCTCGACAGCCACCTTGACAGGGCTGGGTCTGTGCACCTTACTCAATTTTATTCAGTCCGCGCACCATCCGCACTTTGTTGGATAAGAAGCGATTTCAATCGCCCAGGAAACGAGGCTGTATTATTGATTTTTTCGACCGTCTGGCATTGTGGTGCCGGCCATACTTGCTCGATCGATACTAGCGCCATCTATATTAGCATTGCGGAGGTTGGCACCTGAAAGATTGGCATCTCTCAAGTCGGAAAATCGCAGGTCTGCACCGTCTAAATTTGTCCCTGTCAAGTTAGCTTTTCTAAAGCTGGTGTTGCTCATTCTTGCTCCTATTAATTCGGCTCGGCTTAAGTCTGTGCGAGCTAGATTGGTGTTGACAAAATCAGAGAGCTCGAAGCGACTACCGCTGAGGTTGGCATCTGATAAATCTGCTCCTGTAACGATCGGATTTTTTAAGCGAATGTTAACTAATTTTACTGCTCGGAGGTCGCAGCGGGGGCAGCTTTGAGTTAGCAGGAGCGTTTCGACGTTGGCGTTGATTTGGTCAATTTCTTGCTGGGAGAGCTTTTCGGCAAATTCTGGGGAGACGTAGCCGAGGTTTTTGGGGTCGTCTGCTTTTGGTTGGGGTGTTCGGATTGGTTGGGGTGTTTGGATTGGTTGAGGTGCTTGGATTGGTTGGGGTGTTTGGATTGGTTGGGGTGTTTGTGGTTGGGGCGTTTGTATTTGCCCGATCGCACTTAGTTGTAGCCCCAGCTTCGGCAATTCGAGAGTTGTGCCAAGAATTAGCAGGGCGATCGACAGTATCGTGAGTTTTTTCATA
Source organism: Microcoleus sp. N3A4 (assembly GCF_036701805.1). Taxonomy (NCBI): domain Bacteria; kingdom Bacillati; phylum Cyanobacteriota; class Cyanophyceae; order Oscillatoriales; family Microcoleaceae; genus Microcoleus; species Microcoleus sp. N3A4. The sequence goes on along the minus strand of NZ_JAUBRJ010000029.1, from coordinate 6,003 downwards.
GATCGATAAATTCTTGCTTGCAAGAATACCATTTACAGCAAATTCTATGTAAAGATGGTACACTCAATCGAGTATATTAAGCCAAAAATAAAACATTCCTGATTTAAGTCAAAGTGTTACGGTATGCGATTTAAAATAATTAACCTATGCCTTACAGTAAATTTAATCTCAGCAAAGCTGTAGAGGATTTCAATCTTACGATCGTTGAAGGCGCGCGTTTTTTACCCGAAATTCCGCCAGTCACTCCTAGTCTTTTGCTTCAGGATACTCTTAAAGAAACGATTCCCTGGGCGATCGCGGTCAGTAGTGAAAAAGCTCGTTCTGAGGGGATTATCAATCCTGTGTTGCTGGAAGTCAAACGGCAGCTTCAAGGGCAGATTAGCGTTTTTTCAGGCGTTGAATTCAATGTAGAACCGGAGGCTGAACTCACAGGCTATGTGGACTTTCTCCTAAGTCGTTCCCCGGAACAACTATTTATTAAAGCCCCTGCGGTTGTATTGGTGGAAGCTAAGAAAGAAGACCTTAAACCAGCTTTAGGGCAATGCCTTGCAGAAATGGTTGCAGCTCAACGTTTTAATCAACAAAAGCAACAGCCAATATCGACGATTTACGGAACCGTAACTAGCGGTACAGTTTGGCGGTTTCTTAAACTAGAAGAGCAATGCGTATCTATCGATCTTACAGATTATTCTCTGCCTCCGGTTGAGCAAATCTTGGGCTTTCTCGTTTGGATGATGACTGAAAATTGCTAGATATTAGGTTGGGCTAAATAGAGCCAAATTCAGATAAAAAACTTCTGAACCGTCTGGTGAGCGAATTAACTTTTCTATTACCGGAGGCAGTTGCTGTTGGCGGTACAATTCTGGAATTTCGCAGAAGCTTTCTTCGGGAATTTCCAAGATTTTGGGCATATCAGGAACCGGAATTCCCAGGCGATCGCTCTTATTTAAGGTGCAAACAATCAGGTAGTTGCACTCAGCAATGCTCCGACTGCTGGGAAATATTTTGCCTAAATTAATCAGGGTAATCAGTTCTTCTTGGTGCCGCACTAAACTTTGACCGCTATCTAAAAAACCGTAGGGATTAAAATCCTTAACAACGCGCTGCACCCTTTCAATAGGAACCGCATAGTAAACGTTGCCCAGTTCAAAGGAAACAAGTTTTCGAGGAGCAGTTCTGATATTTCCTTGTTTATTGCTGCGAAAACGGCGATTGTAGTTGGCGTGAGTCATGGGATTTTAGATTTTAGATTTGGGATTTTGGATTTTAGATTCAGGACTAAGGCCAACTGGCACATGGTGGGCGAGTCCGCTCGCCCTGACGACAAGCCGTGCTCTCGCCATAACCCAGAAGGGGCCGCCCGTGTCTTTGCGCTGAATAAAGCTCTCAAACGTGTGACATTTCCTTGCGGGCTCTCTTCGCAGCACTCGTTGCAGGATCGCTCAATTTGACGCTTTCAACAGATAATGGCTAATCAACCGGGTCAATGTTACTCATCACTTTACAAAAAGAAAGCCGTCTTAGAAGGACGGGCTTTTACCCAATTTTTCGGTAAAGACGGATCGTGTATCTACCAAGATAACTCAGACCAATTAGCTCAAAAATTAGAGAGCGATCGTAAGATATCTAGATCGATTCTCTGAGTTGAATACGATCGCACTAAGGTCTGCTGAAACCAATCATCAACGCTCACTTTAGGCGACCTGCAGCCTGAAGTTGTTTTGCGATCCGCCTAATTTCGGTCTCACCCTTTTGTAAGGCATCTGAGCTAGTATGAACCGAGTAATTTCCCAATACCAAATTATGGGGATGCTTGATGGCAGAACCAAGGATGAACAGGGTATCGCCTTTGGCAGCAAACTCGATCGCAGCAGTAGATTCCTCAAAAACCACGAGTTCACCAGCGGCTATTGGTTCGCCTACCTCCAACCCGCCGGACTGTACCGCCACCCAACAGACGGTATGTTCTGGACTTGGCTCAAAGCGCCAGCGATCGCCATCCTTCAGACGTACCGCAAGATAGTTAAGGGATGGGGGTGCAGGAATAGCGCTTTGAGCAACCCCGTACTGTCCCAAGATCGCCTGCACTGGTCCGTCTGCCGCGACTTCCTGTGGCGGGAGATACACGCTTTCGGCAGCAGCCAACTCTTGCTCAGGGGGAAGGGCAATCCAAAGTTGGAAGCCTTGCATGAGCGAGGTGCTGTTTGCCGCGCCGCCCGTATGCCAAACGCCACCGCCCGCCCGCATCCACTCAATGCCACCCGCCGGCAGAATGCCCTGTTTGCCTGTGCTATCTTCATAGCTTGTCGCACCCGACAGCACGAAGGTAATCGTTGCAATGCCTGAATGGGGGTGCCATCCAAAGCCCGATGCGATCGACGGTTCAGCTTCAAAATAATCGAGAAACACAAACGGCTTGATGAGGTTGCCTAAGTCGGACGGGCTAACAAGGCGGGTGATGGGTCCGTGGCGGTCTCCTCTAGTGCGTTGAACGATCTGGCGCGTAGAGACGTTCGCTAAGGTCGATAACTGATTCATCAGAAAAATGGGTAGAAACCCCGTCCTTCCTGGACGGCTTTACAGGTGAAATGTTAGAATTAGATTGGTCACTGACCCACCCGCGACGATGGAGACATAAACCCGCGTCTCCAAAGTTTGCAATATTTTGCAACGGGGCAGAAAAATCGGTAGACCGGGAAAAGAGGATGGGGCAATGGTAAACATCCCTTGAATCAACAAACACAATCTTGAATTCAAACCGAATTCGACACATAAGAACCGCAGGGCTTGCGGGGATAGTGCGCGAGAGCGAACGTAAGACCATAAACTCGCCAGAGGGTAGAGGCAGTTGCAATGAAGCAGAAACCTAAGTCGTGAGTCTTAGGAATCACTGCCCTTCTAGGGTGGTGAGGATGTCAAAACGTCGGACTACCATGCCAGAGGAAAAGGGTCGCAAGTGCCATCTTTGTTTTGCTTACCAGTTGGCGATCGCCGTCTGTATGGCTTTCTGTGCCTCAGCCAGCGAGTGTTCCCGTGCCTCACCACTATTATTCAGTCCATCAGCGTTGATGAAGGTGACATCTGTAATCCCGATAAACCCAAAAACAGTTCGCAGGTAGGGTTCATGAAAGTTGTAAGGAGCAAACGGCGTACCCGGTCGAAACACTGACCCTGATGCAGCAATCACTAGCAATTTCTTCCCCTGGGCCAATCCTGTGAAACCATCAGGACCGATCGCTACGGTGCGGCCGACCCGAACAATTTGGTCAATGTAGGACTTAAAGACAGCCGGGACATTGAAGTTGTACATCGGCACGCCAAAGACGTAGCGATCGGCTGCCAGCAGTTCATCGATTAATTCGTTAGAGATCCGAAGCGCCTCTGTCAGTTCAGGCGTATGCTCGGTGGGTGGGGAGAAAGCCGCCGCGATCCATGCCTCATCCACATAGGGCACGGGATGGTGTCCTAAATCTCGATAGGTTACGGTGTCTTTTGGATGCACGGCTTGCCAGCGCTTTACAAAGTCCTTCGACAAGTTGCGGGAAATCGATCGTTCAGCACGGGGACTGGCATCGATATGAAGAATGTGCGCCATAAAACTCTTTTGCTCTGAAGGGATCTGTGACTTAATGAAGACCGAACGCTGCGAAGCTCTCTTTTTAGGAGTCAATTCCGAATCGTTCTACTACATACTAAAAGTAACTACTTTGTTTTGGAAAGTAGTTACTCTAAAGTAAGTAATAATAATTTTGGGTAACTCAGAGAGTTTCGAGTCACTATGTCTCACCCCGCCAGCCCAGCGGTTTTTATGTGTCGAAATCCAAACAGGAATTCTTTTGTACTGTGCGTGATTCTAGGGATGTTCGCCATTGCCCCGTCCTCTTTTCCCGGTCTACCGATTTTTCTTCCCCGTTGCAATACTTGCAAACTTTGGAGACGCGGGTTTATGTCTCCATCGTCGCGGGTGGGTCAGTGACCTTCTTTATTTTAGCCGATATCTCACTGTAAAGCCGTCCTAGAAGGACGGGGCTTGCACCCATTTTTCCGGTCACTGTTTGATTAATTTGGGGATGGCTTCTAAAAGTTGGGCTTCGCTGTAAGGTTTGGTGAAATATTGGTTGGCGCCCAATTGGATCGCCATTTGCCGGTGTTTTTCGCCGCTGCGGGATGTCAGCATAGCTACGGGAATATTAGCAAACCGCTGGGTGGCTCTGATCGATCGCAACAATTCAAATCCATCCATCCGGGGCATTTCAATATCCACGATCGCCAAACTGCAATCAAGACCATTTTGCAACTTTTCCAGGGCATCCACACCGTCTTTAGCCTGTACCACCCGGTAGCGAGCCCGAGTCAGCGTCAGAGACAGCAACTGGCGAATTGTATAGGAATCGTCCACTATCAAAATCTGCGGTGACTGACTCGAACTCGGCGCCATCTGCGGCACTTTACCGGACACAGGGGCGATCGAACTATTGGCCGAAGGTTGACCCACCAAATCGTCCACATCCAGAATAGTCACCACGCGCCCGTCCCCCAAAATCGTACTCCCCAAAACCCCGCGAGGCTTGGATAGAGGCGGCGGCAAAGGTTTAACCACAATTTCCTGCTGGCCGATCAGCCGTTCCACGGCCACTGCCAGCATTCCTTCGGTAGAAGCCAAAACCAGCACAGGAATGTGGTCTTGGGTCAAAGGGTCAGGAGAGGGGGCATCCGGCGGGAGGACGCTGTATTCGAGCAAATCTTGCATCCTCACCAAACGAATAAATTCCTCCCGCCACCACAGCATCGGCTGATTGCCGGCGGTGTGAATTTCCGAGGCTTTAATGTGCAGAATTTCCTCGACTGCATCCAGCGGCACTGCTATTGTATTGCGATCGGTCTTCACCATCAAGGCATCAGTAATCGACAACAGCAGCGGCAGTTTGATAATAAAACTCGTACCTTTTCCCACGCGAGAGTCAACCTTCACAGTCCCCCGCACAGTCCGCAAATTTGTTCGCACCACGTCGAGCCCGACTCCCCGCCCCGAAAGGTCGCTGACCCCTTCAGCAGTGCTGAAACCCGGCCAAAACAGAAAATCGTAGAGTTCGGCAATGGAAAAGTCTTGAGCTTGTTCCTCCGTCGCCAAACCCTTTTTGACAATTTTACGGCGAATGATTTCCGAGTCAATGCCTTTGCCGTCATCGGCGACAGTAATAATAGTTTGGCCGCCTTGGTGGCGGGCTTCTATTTCAATTTGACCGCTGGCGGGCTTGCCGATTGCTTGCCGAACTTCGGGCATTTCGATGCCGTGGTCGAAAGCGTTTCTCACTAAGTGTATTAAGGGGTCGCGCAAAGCGTCGAGCAAACTTTCGTCTATTTTGGTATCTCTTCCCACTAGCAGCAAGTTGACATCTTTATCGTATGTGAGGCACATATCCCGGAGCGCTCTGGGCAAGTGATCGACGGCGCGGCTGAAACTCACAACTCGCAACTGCATGACGCGACTGCGAAGTTGTTCGGTAATGCGGCGCAGTTGGTCGGTACTGCGCTCGAATTTCATGGCTAAGGTGTCTAATTTTGTGGCGGATTGAGAAATTGCTTGGGCAGTTTCGATGACTTCTGCGGCTGTCGAGTGGAACTCTGTATAACGATCCATCTCTAAGATATCGAAGTGAGCGTGGGCCTGAGAGGATTTGCCGTTAGCAATCATGGGAAATTCTGTTTCTGCTGCTGCAAGTTTTCCCAATCCAGAGTTCCCGTTTCCCCCTCTCCAGTCTGCAAAACTCAGTCTGTCGTATTCTTCTCGCAACTGACCGCCGAATTGGTTCAAATCTACGATATTGCGGCGGATGCGCTTGACTTCGCCCCGCAGTTCGGATTCTTGAAGTTCCAAATTTGTACGGTTGATGACTAATTCTCCGACTAGATTCACTAATTCTGTCAAGCGTTCCAAGTCTACACGGATGGTCGGCCTTTGCGGGTTGGGAACTGGGGAAGTGGGGGAGGGGGGGAGAGTGG